>JAPLKG010000007.1 GCA_026388185.1 Candidatus Eisenbacteria bacterium
GTGATCAGGACGCTGGTAGAGAAGTCAGAGGCGACTGGTCGTCATTCGGTGATTTGGGATGGTACGACGGATCGTGGTGAGAAGGTAGCTAGTGGTGTGTTCTTCTATCAGCTTAACGCTCCTGGATACAGTGGCGCTAAGCAGATAGTGGTACTCCAGTAGTAGAGCTTTCTTTCTACGGGAACATTGAAGGGGTTGGAGCATAGCTCCAACCCCTTCAACTTTTTCCGGGCTTGATTTTGGAGTTGACAACTGGAGCACCGTTTGATAGCTTTTCTGACTAATATGTCGGGGTTGCTCACGTTTGCGCGTGTGAGGAAGGCTTGTGATCGCGAACACAACGGGGGGTAGTTTACACATGAGATCCCGCAATCGAGCGGTTCTTGTTTGTCTTGTCTGCGCAGCGGCCGTGCTGGTGTTCCTCCTCACGTTCCTTCAGGGGTGCAGGAAGGAGAGGGCAGGTTTCGAGAGAAACCTCGCTCCAGAGACGTTCCTTTCCAGTGTGCCCTTGGATAGCTCTTACGTCTTCTACAGGGTGAAGCTTTACTGGGCAGGAATGGATCCTGACGGCGAGGTAGTCGGTTACTACTACGCCGTGTTGGACAGCAACCTCATCCCTGCAGAGAGTTCGTGGGTCTGGACCACCGAAACGGAGATGGAGCTGTCGTTGCTCGCAAACAACCCTGAGATGCTCGGACACCGTTTCTACTGCAGGGCCGTCGATAATAGGGGGCTCGCGGATCCCAGCCCTGCCTTTGTATTTTTCTATGCCAGGGATTTCCATCTCCCTAAGATAACGTTCACGAGATCTTATGCAGTGACACCGGAGGGAGAGACCGTGCCGCTCACTGCCGCGACAGTCGCGCAGCTTACTGATTCCACTCCCGGTGACACCATACCTACTCACTCCGTCCTCAATTTCTCGTGGCGGGGTTGGGATGACGACCCGGGCGGATACGTTACAGGTTATCTGTACCGGACCAGCGACGACGCGCAGTATAGGGGGGGGACGCTGGCCGATACCTCGTATTCGTTTTCTGTGACAAAAAACGGCATGCTCAATTTTGAAGTTGTCGCCCTTGATGATGCTGGAGCCATGAGCCGCAGAGATTCGCTCAGGTATTTTGTTGTCGACAATGATCCTGACACATGGATCATCCCACCCTGCGACACGTGTTGTGAGGGGCAGGGAGGAAGAGGGTTCACGCGGGGAGGCTCGATTCCGGGATGCAACGGCGATACGCTGAGGCTTACAGGCAGCGTGTCGATCTCATTCAGTTGGGACGGTTGGGACAAGGACGGTTACGTGGTGGGTTGGACACACAGGCTGTTGCGTGCGGGAGGCGGCCCTGCCTACGCGTTCACCTCTCAGAAGACCTGGCAGATCGCCGAGTCTGCGAGCGGCAACTACAAGTTCCTGGTGCGAGCACGTGACAACGAAGGCAAGGAAGACGGCACACCTGCCTCGGTCAATTTCTCTCTGAACTGCGCTCCGTTCTTTTTTGGCGAACGACGTTCATGTTCTTCCACCGACGGCGTCCTCGAGACGTGCGACAAACCGTGCACGGCCACGCTGGTTGATCTGGGCGGTGGTGTTTACGGGGTCAGTATCTCCTGCACCGCTTGTGACATGGAGACCTCTCCCACACTGCTTGTCTACCGAGTAGACGTCAACGGCAGAGAAGGAATATGGAGGGACGCATCTGCCTCAGGTCCTCTCGAGATCGTTTTGGCACCAGTTGATGGGCTACACTCGGGCTCCAACAAGATTGTCATTTGGGCCAGAGACAAGGAGCCTGACGGTAGTGCAGGAAGAATGTCAGCCAACGGCCAAGAATTTGATATCACGATTCCATAAGGGGAAGTGAGCCATGATGAAAACCAGACGCCTACTCTTGTTTGTATTTGTTTTCTCTCTCCCGGTGCTTCTCCTTCTTACCGGCTGCAGCCGCAAAGACTCCGGCCACAAGGCGGATAATATCAGACCCTCCGTGAAGGTCTCCGGGGGGCCGCCTCAGGGTGGGACCTCGACTTACTCCGTGCCCATTTACTGGTTTGCCTGGGACGACGATGGGGTCGTCGACCACTTCCTCTATGCCATCGACGACACGACTGTCTGGACCGAGACCACGTACTTCCAAGGTTCGTTTCTCTTCAGCGCCGACTCCGTAAGGTCGGGAGATGAATTCGGGCAGTGGCACACCTTCTGGATCAAGGCCGTTGACAACGAAGGTGCGGAATCATACCCGGACTATCTGGCTTTTGACGCCAGAACCATTGCACCCAAAACCACCATCATTAGTCCAACCTGCAATCAAGCAGATGGAACTTTGTTCTGCTGGGGGGCACGACCCGTTGGACTTTCTGTCAAGGTAGTGTGGGAGGGCGAGGACCTGGACAGCAGAGATCCTAAACAACTCCCGGTGGCCTACAAGTGGCGACTCTTTAACCTCACCAAGGCCGGCCTTCCGAATGGATGTCCCGACGAGGCCACGTGTGCAAGCATTCTCGATTCGACCCCCTACACACCTGACAGCACGTCTTTCTGGTCCGCGCCGACCACGGAAACCGAGATTCGCTTTACAAACCTTCAAGCGGGCTCGTTCTGGCTGTTTGGGGTGAGAGCAATTGACGAGGCTGGCGCCATCGAACCCAACCTGGTCTTGTGGAGGAATGTCACGTACTTCAGAACGATGACAGGCTACGGCTTCCCTACCCTCACTATTTGCGAAGGAGCGAGCTGCCACGAATATCCTTCCGACGGGCCCGTGTGGGAAAGGGAGGCTCCGGTTGGTAAGCAGCTCGTATTTACGTGGTCGGGAGACGCG
This sequence comes from Candidatus Eisenbacteria bacterium, assembly GCA_026388185.1. Classification (NCBI taxonomy): domain Bacteria; phylum Candidatus Eiseniibacteriota; species Candidatus Eiseniibacteriota bacterium. Next base: position 2,829 of record JAPLKG010000007.1, read on the forward strand.
AGCGCGTACGGAGGCACCATTACCGGCTATACGTATGGCGTGGATATCGAAGATCTAAACGACCCATCTCAATGGGAGGGCTGGAGTTCTGAAGTAAGAAGCGCAAAGATCGTTTTCAATTCACCCGGTGTCCACTACTTTTACGTGAAGGTCAGAGACTACGCTGACGCAGAGACAATCGGGATCGTTCAACTGAACATAATCGAATTCCTGTTTGACCGGGACCTCTTGTTCATTGACGACTATTTTGATCTGGGCACCGGCGACTTGCCCCACGATACCTTTGTCAACACCTCTTTCGGCAGATATCATGCCTACACAGACACCATGTACACATTCAATTTCCTCAGCTCCGGCCCGACAGGGGATCCGAGAGAGATTGGAGGGACGGGCACAGCGCCTTCTCTCACGGAGCTCTCACGATACAAAATCTTGATTTGGGACTGCTACGCTCCGCTGGCCGCCTATGACTGTGGTTTGAGAAGGGTCGTGCAGGGAGGTATTCTCGACGTCTACCTCAAGGGGGGTGGCCGTCTCTGCTTGTACGGCACTGAAGTAGTGAAAGGCACGGACACTGACTTCACGCAGTATCCCATTGACTTGTCGAGAGGCGACTACCAAGACAAATTCGCCTGCAAGTACCTCAAGATTTCCGGTCTGGTCAACAGGTCGTTTTCGGGGAGCAAGGGCGACGGATTCAAAGGCGCATTTCCCAACAGGGCCAGCTCGGATGCACTGCCGATTCTGGACGTAAATCTCTCGCTGCCGAATACGACCGTGTACGGTCTGTACCAAATTGAGGCCGTGATGAGTGCGATGCAGGAGCCGGATCTGACTCAGAGGCCCGATACCATGTATCTATATCGTTCCAACTACATCACGTCTTCATATTACAAGAAGGCCTGCGGTCTGAGGTTCTTTGACGCTTACGGTAACTCAAAGGTGGTGTGGATGGGGTTCCCAATTCAATGGTTCTACGCACAGCAGGCCGAATCGCTCGGCACGTTCGTGATGGATTGGATGTTCGAGGATCTCTCCCCGTAGCCACACGGGGTCGTCTCAAGATAGTCCGTGGGGGTCAGACTCGGAGACGAGCCTGGTTCCTTGACTCTTGGCGATAGAATCGCTTGACGTTCGGAAGCTCACAACAGGAAGGAGTCTATGTCGGAGACGAGAGGAAATTCTTCAGGTTTCAGTCTTCTTCATCCATTTTTGTCGTTCCTTCTGGTTTCCGTGCTCGTTTTGTGTTCGTCCGCCTCTGGAGCCATTGCCCAACTCGGAATAGCTCCAGTGTATCCCGAGTTTATCTGGTCGTCCGTCGTCTGCGGCGACAGGGAGATCAAGTTCAGTTGGTCTACCGTCGTGGAAGAGAGGCTGGCTCAGATTGCCGACAGTTTGACTGGCCTCGGGCTCACGGTTCCGGACTCTCTGAAGTTTGGCAGTTACAGGGTCTGGCGAAGCGAGGTCCCGGACACTTCCCAAATGATGCTTCTCAGGGAATTCACCGCAGCCGACACCGTAAGCTGGACTTTCATAGGAGACGAGCGACAGTTTGCGGACCCGGATTCCGTGTTCGAGATAAGGCTTGTCAAGACCAAGGTCGGCTACGACTCGCTCTACGTGAGGATGAGGGTCTCGCTGGATCTTCCAGGTCCATACAACGGCGTGGGATATTACTACGCCATTACCTACCATGACTCCGTAGGAACGCAACGAAGCGGCAAAGCGGATTGTTTCACCTATTTGCCGACCCACGCCGTGGCAGAACAGAATCGCAGCGCCGAAAAGGTGTGGGTTGTTCCCAATCCCTATCATGGCAGCTCGTCCTGGGACGCCAGCGAAGGTAAGAGAATCCAGTTCATCAATCTTCCCGCGAGCTGTAAGGTCAGCATCTACACTATCGCGGGCGATCTGGTACGAGTGCTCCATCATCCGGACCCGGATTATTTCAATTACGGCAGCTACGGCGGGGCGCTCAACTGGAATCTTCAGAACGAGAACGGGAGAGAAGTTGTTCCAGGTGTATATATCTTCTACGTTGAGGGTGAGGGGGGAGAGGTCTACAAGGGCCATTTCGTAATCATTCGCTGATTACCCCAAAGAGCTGAACTGTCTCTTACAGAACCGCTGAGGTTGACGTGGCTTTGCCTCGACCTCGGCGGTTTTAGCGAAAAGCAAAACTCTGCCAGGAGAGGGGAACACGATGGAATACAAGAACTTCATCAACGGGGAGTGGATTGGAGCAAAGGGCAAGGAGAAGTTCGAGAACAGGAACCCGGCCAACTGGGAAGAGTTGATCGGCGTGTTTCCTCGTTCCGGGCCAGAGGACGTTGATGAAGCCGTGCGCGCGGCGGAAGAAGCCTTCAAGAAATGGAGACTGGTTCCGGCGCCGAAGAGAGCGGAGATTGTTTTCCGCGCGGGGGAGCTTCTCAGGAAGAACAAGGAAGAGATCTCTCGAGACATGACTAGAGAGATGGGAAAGGTACTCCAGGAGACTCGCGGCGATACCCAGGAGGGGATCGATACCGCCTACTATGCGGCCGGAGAGGGCAGGAGGCTTTTCGGCGATACGTCCCCCGCAGAGCTCCCGAACAAGTTTGCCATGTCCATACGGCAACCCATAGGAGTGTGCGGGATCATCAGTCCGTGGAACTTCCCGATGGCAATCCCGACGTGGAAAATCTTTCCGTGCCTTGTTTGCGGCAACACCGTGGTCTTCAAGCCCGCCAGCGACACGCCTCTCACCGCCGTGAAGCTCGTCGAGATTCTCATGGAGGCAGGTCTTCCTTCGGGAGTAATCAATCTTGTTCACGGGACCGGTTCAGGCGTGGGCACGCCGCTCACAGAGCATCCGCGCGTCAGGCTCATTTCCTTTACCGGTTCTTCCGGCGTCGGCAAACAAATCGCGGCCTTCTGCGGAAAAACGCTCAAGCGGGTCTCGCTTGAGCTCGGAGGCAAGAACGCCCAAATCGTGATGGACGATGCGAACTTGGAACTCGCAGTCGAGGGAGCGCTGTGGGGAGCCTTCGGCACCACGGGTCAGAGGTGCACTGCCACGAGCCGTATCATATTGCACGAGAAGATAAAGGACAAGTTCCTCTCGATGTTCCTCGAAAGAGTGAAGCGACTGAGGCTCGGCAACGGCCTCGACAGCTCAACCGACGTCGGACCTCTGGTCAACAAGGCGCAGAGGGAGCAGATTCATTCCTACGTCGAGATCGGGAAGAAAGATGGGGCAGAGCTTGTTGCGGGCGGAAGACCCTACGAAGAGGGCGAGTGCAGGAAAGGCTGGTTCTTCGAACCAACGGTTTTTGACGGTGTTCTCCGCAAGATGCGCATAGCGCAGGAGGAGATCTTCGGTCCGGTGGTTTCGGTGCTAAAGGCCAAGAGCCTCGCGGAGGCCATCGAGACACTCAACGACAGCAGCTACGGACTCTCTTCTTCCATCTACACCAGTGACGTCAACTCTGCTTTGACCGCAATCAGGGACATCGAGGCCGGCATTACGTACGTGAACGGCCCCACGATAGGTGCAGAGGTTCACTTGCCTTTCGGAGGCGTGAAGGACACCGGAAACGGGCACAGAGAATCCGGTACGGCAGTTCTTGACGTATTTACGGAATGGAAATCCGTCTACATCGACTACAGCGGTAAACTACAAAAGGCCCAGATCGACAATGTGCCGATGGACCAGGGCTGAGTGTTTTGATGCTCACAAAACATGAATCTTGACGGCGCCGGACAAGGAGACGTAAATTGACAGTCAAAACAAGTACGCGAGAAACTAGGATCTTCATGCGAAAAACCAGGACTCTGCCCGGCCCCAAGGCCAAGAGGCTCATAGCAAGGGACACGCTTTGCATGTCCAAATCGTACACTCGCGTCTATCCTCTCGTTGTGGAAAGGGGTAGCGGCGTGTGGCTTTGGGACGTGGATGGAAACCGGTTTCTTGACTTCACCGCCGGCATAGCGGTCTGCGCGACGGGGCACAGCCATCCTCGGGTGGTCAACGCCGTGAAGGAACAGGTGTCACGCTTCCTTCACATGTCGGGGACCGATTTCTATTACGCCGCGGAGATCAACGTCGCAGAGAAACTCTCCGAGATCACGCCCGGTAAGTTCCACAAGCGTGTCTTTCTCACCAATTCCGGCGCCGAGGCCGTCGAAGCGGCGTTAAAATTGTGTCTTTACCAGACGCGTCGTCCGCAAGTCATAGCCTTCTACGGCGCGTTTCACGGTCGAACGATGGGTGCACTCTCCCTCACCGCAAGCAAGGCCGTGCAGAGAAAGCACTTCTCCCCGTTCCTTGCCAACGTGACGCACGTGCCGTATGCAGACTGTTTCCACTGCGCCTACAATCTCAAGTATCCGTCGTGTGATTTCGCCTGCGTCAATTTCATCGAGGAAGTGGTGTTTCACAAGTGCACGGCGCCGGAGGACGTCGCCGCCATTTTCGTTGAGCCCATACAGGGAGAGGGAGGATACATCATCCCGCCCGACGGCTATCACAAACGTCTAAAGAAGTTGACGGAAAAATACGGCATTCTCTTTGTCGCGGACGAAATACAATCCGGTATGGGAAGGACGGGCAAGATGTTCGCGATCGAACACTGGAACGTCGTGCCCGACGTCATCGCCGTCGCCAAGGGGCTCGCCTCCGGTCTTCCCATCGGCGCTGCCGTGGCTCGCTCCGTCCTCATGGATTGGGAGCCGGGCGCACACGGTAGCACGTTCGGCGGGAATCCGGTCAGCTCCGCCGCGGCCCTCGCCACCATATCCTTGCTCGAAGAAGGACTTGTCGAGAACGCTTCGCGAGTGGGAGCCTTTCTCTTGGAGTCTCTCAAGGACATGGAAAAGAGGCACCGCATCCTCGGGTGGGTGAGGGGAAAGGGTCTCATGATAGGCATGGAGATTCTGAAGACTCGCGGAAGCAAAGAAGGGAATCCGGACAAGCGCAATTCGCTCGTGCGCCGTTGCTTTGAAAAGGGGCTTCTCGTTCTTCCTTGCGGAGAGAGCGCCCTGAGATTCTCACCGCCTCTGGTGGTTTCGAAGAAAGAAGCCGAGCTGGCGCTGGAGATATTCGAGGAAGCCCTCACGGAAATCGAGAAAAAGAAAGACTGACCGGGCAGGGTTCACTCCACCGCTGCAGGCGCTCAGGAGAAACTCTATTGAGACTCTACGAATACGAGGGCAAGGAGCTCTTCAAGAGGGAGTCGATACCGATTCCGAAGGGCAGGCTTGCCACCGATGCAGAATCGGCTCTCAAGGCTTCGGAAGACATGGGCCTTCCCGTCGTGCTGAAGGCTCAGGTCCTCACGGGTGGGCGCGGCAAGGCCGGAGGGGTGAAGATCGCCCGAACGCAAGAAGAGGCTTTGAGGTGTGCGAAGGAACTCTTTGACCTGAAAATATCGGGCTTTCCCGTAGAGAAACTCCTGGTTGAGGAGTGTCTAGGCATAGAGAGAGAACTCTACCTGGGAATAAGTATAGACAGGGTTCGTTATCGCCTTGCCGTGATAGGATGCCCCGAGGGTGGCGTCGAGATCGAAGAGACGGCGCGGGCTTTCCCCGAGAAGATAAAGAGAGTGGACCTCAAGGTCACGGAGGAGATGCTGCCGCATCAGGCGATTTTCCTCGCCAAGGGTTTGGGCCTCGGGGGCGCGCACTTACGGCCTGCGACCGACACGATACTCAAGCTCGTTCGGGTCTTCAGGCGCTACGAGGCCAAGCTTGCCGAGATAAACCCTCTCGTGCTTACAAGAGAAGGGAAACTCGTCGCCGCTGACGCCAGAATGAGCGTTGACGAGGACGCCCTCTTCCGCCATCCCGAGCTCTCGGAAATGGGCATAGAGAAGCGCCACGAAGAAGGTGAGCTCACTGAGAGGGAAAAGAAGGCCAGGGAAAACGGAATTCCCTACCTCGACCTTGACGGTGACATAGGAATGTTTCCCGGTGGGGCGGGCTTCGGCATAATGGGAATCGATTTTCTCAATTTCTACGGTGGAAGACCCGCCAACTTCATGGATTCGGGTGGCGGTCCCACTCCCGAAAGACTCGCCAAGATGCTCGAGCTTCTCGAAGACAACCCCAACGTAGTAGCGATATTCGGCGCAAGGTTCGGCGGCATCTCCAGGTGTGACGACTTTGCCAGAGGGGTCGTCATGTTCCTCAAGGAAAAGGGCCTCACAAAACCGATGGCCATGAGAATGACCGGCAACATGTGGCAGGAGGGCGTGCGGATTTTTGAGGAAGCCAGGAAGGAGAATCCCGCACTCTTCACTAACATAGAAATCTATGGAATCGAGACGCCCATCGAAGACGTGGCCAAGAGAGCAATTGAACTTGCCAAGACAAAGAAAGAAGGAGCTCGCGGTGGCCATTCTCGTTGACGAAAATAGCAGGGTGGTAGTGCAGGGGATTACGGGTGGGGCAGGAAGCTTCCACACAAAACGGATGCTCGAGTACGGCACCAAGGTCGTCGCAGGGACGTCGCCGGGAAAGGCCGGCCAGAATGTGGAGGGGGTGCCCGTGTTTGACACGATGGCCGAGTGCGTTGAAGCAACCCGCGCCAACGTTTCGGTGATTTTCTTGCCCGCGCAGTTTGTTCTCGACGGGGCCGTCGAAGCCATCAGGGCAGGCATAAAGGTCGTTGTGGTCGTGCCGGAGCACATACCGCTCGTGGACATGATGAAGATAAGACAGGAAGCCAGAGAGGCGGGTGCTCTCGTCATCGGCGGTAACACGGCAGGCATAATAAGCCCGGGAAAGGCCAACGTGGGAATAATGCCCGACATTGCCTTCAGGCCTGGAAGAGTGGGCACCGTGTCCCGCTCGGGCTCGCTCACTTATTACGTGGCAGACACACTGTCCAGCTCCGGCTTCGGGGAGACGACCTGCGTCGGATTGGGCGGGGACCCGATTCTCGGCACGACCTTTGAAGAGGTACTCGATCTCTTTGACAAAGATCCTCACACGCGTGCGGTCGTGCTTGTGGGCGAGATTGGCGGCGTATACGAAGAGATGGCCCCTCCTCGAATAGCCACCATGACGAAGCCCGTTCTCGCAATGGTGGCAGGCGTTCACGCCCCACGAGGAAAGCGAATGGGACACGCGGGGGCAATAATAGAAGGGACGATGGGGACGGCGAAGGAGAAACTGAGAGCCCTTGAAGAAGCGGGAGCCCACATAGCCCGCACCTTTCTTGATATTCCTCTAATTCTCACTAGACTGGGAGTCTGAAACAGGCTCGTGGCGTGCCCGATATGAATTCGCCGATCATATGCGAAGTGTTCCGTTCATCTCAGAAGGGAGACGTTCCGGAAAGTCTCCACAGGGGGCACGTCGCTGTCGTTGATGACGGTGGCAGACTACTCTTCTCCACCGGCAATCCGTTTTTTCAAACCTTCGCAAGAAGCGTTCTGAAACCCTTCCAACTTGTCGCCGTCAGTGAATCGGGCGCCGCCGACCATTTCTCTTTCTCAAACAAAGAACTCGCAATCATGGCCGGTTCGCACAGCGGGAGTGCGGCGCATCTGGAGGTCGTGCAGGGAATCCTGTCCAAAATCGGGCTCGACGAGGACGCGCTCGAGTGCGGAAGCCATCAACCTCGTGATCCCGAGCAGAGCAGGCTCATCAACGAAGGAACACGCCGCCTCTGTCAACTTCACTACAACTGTTCTGGAAAGAACTC
>JAPLKG010000008.1:300000-534862 GCA_026388185.1 Candidatus Eisenbacteria bacterium
AGTGTTTTTACCTGCCGCTCCGTCGTGGAGGCCGCGACCAGGGAGACCTCGATCTCGGAGCCCGCGACCCGGCTTCTGCGGCTCAGGTCTCGGAAGCGCTGGCAGTGTTCGTGTCGGATGGAGGCGTACTCAAGTGCACGCACGACCTCAAGACGCTGCTCCATTCACTCTCGATTCTGGGCACAAGACTGGAGGGCCCGGTCTTTGACGCCATGTTGGTCGCGTATCTGATTGACCCGTCTCCGGCGAACACTATTTCCTCGATCACCAGGAGATTCGTGGGAGTCGAGTGGGACAGCATGGATTCCTTCCTGGGGAGTTCCCGGGGAAAGGTGTCACTCGAGGACGTGCCTCTCGAGAAATTGGCTCAATACGGCTGTGGATGCGCCTTCATCGCGCTACGACTGCAGGAGACCATGTTGCCTCGCCTTGCGGGAATGGGGCTCGTCAGGCTCTATGAACACGTGGAACTGCCCCTCGCAGTCGTCCTGTTCGAGATGGAGAAACTGGGCGTGGCGGTGGACGTTGATTTCCTGAGGGAAATGTCGGACAGACTCGCCCAGGACATAGAACGGATCGAAAGAGATATTTTCCGATTCGCCGGGTGTCATTTCAATCTGAATTCCCCGGTGCAGCTGTCGAAGGTTCTGTTCGACGACATGGGGCTTCCGTCTGTGAAAAAAACGAGAGAGAAACGGCTGCACTCGACGGACGAAGAGGTCTTGGAGGAGCTGGCTGTTCATCACGACGTGGCGCGGGAGATCCTCAAGTACCGTCAGCTCACGAAGCTCAAAGGTACGTACGTGGACGTTTTCCCCAAGATGATTGATCCTTCGACCGGTCGCCTCCACGCGAACTTCAATCAGGCCGTCACCGCTACCGGTAGGCTCTCGATGAGTGAGCCTAATCTGCAGAACATACCGGTGAGGAGCGAGCAGGGCAGAGAAATCAGGAAGGCGTTCACTGCCGGTGAAAAGGGTTGGATCCTATTGTCGGCGGACTATTCCCAGGTCGAGTTGAGGCTCATGGCGCACTTTTCCGGCGACGAGAAGCTAATAGAAACGTTCAAGCAGAACGAAGATGTCCATTCGAACACCGCCTCTCTGCTGTTCGGTGTTTCTCCCGACGCGGTGCCTCCGGAACTGAGGGCCCGGGCCAAGGTAGTCAATTTCGGAATAATCTACGGAATGAGCCCGTACGGTCTCTCGAAGGAGCTGGGCATCACAACTGCCGAGGCCAAAGAGTTCATGGCCGGTTACTACAGGCTTTATCCGGGTGTGGCGGAGTACGTCCGCCGGACGATCGAGGAGGCAAGACGCAATGGGTGTGCCACCACGTTGCTGGGCAGACGGAGGCCGCTCGAGACTCTGAAGAGTGAGAACTCGCGCGTGAGGGCCGAGGCCGAGAGGATGGCAATCAATACGCCAATTCAGGGCTCCGCCGCGGACATGATAAAGCTGGCAATGATAGCGATTTCGAAGGAGCTCGGAGTACTCGGACTGAGAGCGCGGCTCATTCTTCAAATCCACGACGAGCTGCTGTTTGAGCTGCCCAGAGAAGAAGGGACGAAGCTGAGCGAGCTTGTGCGGCACGAGATGGAACATGCCCTGGAGCTGAGGGTGCCCGTGAGGGTGGAGATCTGCGAGGGTGAGAACTGGTTCGAAACACACTGACGTCGGCGTCCTTACCGTCGCCGTGACTGGCGGCATTGCGTCCGGCAAGACCTCTGTTTGCCGCTTCTTCGAGCGTCGCGGCGCCAAGATAATCGACGCCGATGCGATAGGTCGCCGAATAGTCGAGGAAGAAGGCAGTGTTCTTTCCGAACTGGTCGGGGTGTTTGGCGATGGCATATTGGGCCGCGACCGCAAGCTCGACAGGAGCGCGCTGGCGAGGCTCGCCTTCTGTGATAAGGCGAGCCTCGAGAAGCTCAACAAAGTAGTGCATCCGCTCCTCATCAAAGAAATTCGCGCGCAGATAGCGGGAGTTGTTCGGAAGGGATTCAAGGGCATGATCGTCGTGGACGCTGCGCTGATCTTCGAATGGAATCTGGTTGTTATTTTCGACGCCGTTGTGGTAGTTTCTTGTAGCGAGAGCGTCCAGCAGGCGAGGATGCGAGAGAGAGATTCGCTCGGAGCTGACGAGGCGCTTTCCAGGATACGCTGCCAAATTCCCCAGGCGGAGAAAGTGGCCGGAGCCGACTTTCGCATTGAGAATGAGGCCGGACTTCGAGAACTCGAAGAGAAGGCGGCCGGGGTCTGGGAAGAACTGCAAGAGCTGCTGAAATCCAAAGAAGGAGGATGAGTCTAGATGTGGGAAGAAACCAAGGTCAGAATTGCATCGTGTGAAAAATCCCTCGAAGAATTGAGTGATTGTCTTTGACGTCGCATCGAAGCGGAACAGTATTCTGCGAATCGACCAGGAGATGTCCAAGCCCGGCTTTTGGGACAGGGAGAGCTCCAAGCAAGTAGTTCAAGAGCTGGCCACAGCGAAGAGGGCGGTGGAGGAGTGGAATTCTCTCAACGAAAAAATCAAGGAGATCAAGGTCCTTCTTGAGCTGGCAGAGGAAGAGCAGGACGATGCCGTGCTACAAGATGTGATTTCGGACTGCAACCAGCTTGAGAGAGTGCTGGGTGAATTCAGGCTCAAGAGTCTTCTGGCCGGCGAACACGACAGAGGCGGAGCAATAGTGAGCATTCACCCTGGAGCCGGAGGGACGGAGTCGCAGGACTGGGCCCAGATGCTGATGCGCATGTACCTGAGATGGATCGAGTCCAGGGGGTTCGGTTATTCGGTTCTCGATCATCAGGCCGGTGAAGAGGCCGGCATAAAGGACGTGACGATTCAGGTCGACGGAGAGTACGCGTACGGATACATGAGGGGCGAGAGCGGCGTCCACAGGCTTGTCAGAATATCGCCCTTCGACGCCGCCCAGCGGAGGCACACGTCCTTCGCTTCTGTTTTCGTGTTTCCTCAGGTGGACGAGACGATCGAGATTGACATAAAGGACGGTGACCTTCGGGTCGACACCTTCCGCGCGAGCGGAGCAGGCGGACAGCACGTCAACAAGACCGACTCCGCGGTGCGCATCACGCATATTCCGACCGGAATCGTCGTTCAATGTCAGAGTGAAAGGTCGCAGCACCGGAACCGTGACAACGCCATGAAGATCTTGAGGGCGAGGCTCTACGTCTATTACCAGGAAGAGAAGAGAAAGAAACTTGACAAGCTCCACGACGGCAAGAAGGAGATCGCGTGGGGCAGCCAGATAAGGTCCTACGTGTTTCAACCGTACACTCTCGTCAAGGATCACAGGACTGGCCATGAAACATCGGACGTCGGCAAGGTTCTGGACGGTGACATAGATCCTTTCATAAACGCTTTTCTCGGATCAAAGGAGAAGTGTTAGGATTTTGTCCCTCGGTGCATTCAGGAGCAGAGCCCGTCGCTGCGAGCCGGGAGGATGATCCTGGAGTACCGGTCGGGAAGAGGTATCGAGAGGAGAAACGGCCCCATGGCGATCAATCCGCACATCTTCCGCGAATACGACATTCGCGGTCTGGCAGAGGAAGAACTCACCGATGAAGTCGCGTTTGCCGTGGGCAGAGCTTTCGGGACTTTCGTTGGTGGTTCAGGCAGGGTTACGGTCGGCAGGGACGTGAGGTTGAGCTCCTTCAGGTTGAACTCGAGTTTTTCCAGGGGATTGGTCGCCAGCGGTTGCGACGTGGTGGAGCTCGGCGCCGTGCCCACGCCGTTGGTCTACTTCTCGCTGTTCAACCTCGGCTCGCGAGCGTCCGCCGTGGTGACCGGCAGTCACAATCCCGTACAATACAACGGATTCAAGCTCGCGCTGGGAGATCTCTCCCTCTACGGACCCGAGATACAGGACGTCAGAAAAATCATAGAATCTTCTCGCTATTCCTCTGGGAAGGGGAGCTCGAGTTCCAGCGTGATAGTCTCCGCGTACATCGAGGAGATTTCCCGGAAGATCAACGTCGGAAGAAAGCTCCGTGTCGCCATGGACGCAGGAAATGGAACGGCAGGACCCGTTGCTCTGGAGCTTTTCGAGAAGCTCGGAGTCGAAGTGGTTCCTCTCTTCTGTGAACCCGACGGGAGATTTCCCAATCATCTTCCCGACCCGACGATTCCGGAGAACGTGGAGGATCTCAGAAAGCTCGTGCTGGCGCAAGGCCTTGATCTGGGAATCGCCTACGACGGAGATGGCGACAGGATAGGGGCGATTGACAGCGAGGGTAGAATCATCTGGGGAGACCAGCTCGTCGCGATTTTCGCCGGCGAGATTCTCAAGAAGACCCCCGGGGGAACCATAATCTTCGACGTGAAGTGTTCTCAGGGACTCGAAGAACACATAAGGGTGCTGGGAGGAAGGCCTCTCATGTGGAAGACGGGACATTCTCTGATAAAGCGAAAGCTCAAAGAAACGAAGGGGCTCTTGGCCGGGGAGATGTCGGGGCACATGTTTTTTGCGGACGACTACTACGGCTACGACGACGCCATTTTCGCCTCCGCAAGGCTGGTGGCTCTGGTTTCGAATTCGGAGAAGTCTCTCTCTCGTCTGGTGGATGAGCTTCCGCAGTACGTGTCGACCCCCGAGATGCGGCTTGAATGTCCCGACGAGCTCAAGTTTCAGTTGGTGGACGCGGTGAGGGAGTTTTTCAAGAAGAGTCATAGTGTCATCGAAATAGACGGTGCGCGGATCCTGTTTGGAGATGGCTGGGGTCTCGTTCGGGCGTCGAACACACAGCCGGCTCTCGTGGCAAGATTTGAGGCGAAGTCTGAGAAAAGGCTTGAGGAAATCAAGTCCGAGGTGCTTGCCGAGGTGGCGCATCTCAAGTCGGAAATGGCACGCACGCGCTCGGGCGACTGAATAGCGGAACTGAGACGGACGCGTGCACGCGGGAAGGAGGAGATGACATTGGAGGGCCAAAGAAAAAAGGCTCGGCCGCGCAAGGTTGCCGGCGAAAAGAGGGTGGGTACCGGGGCGAAGAAGAGGACCAAGGGAGCTTCGAAGCGAACTCGTATGAGCGCGAGTGCGAGTGGGGTAGGCAAGCGCAAGGCGGCAGGCAGGGACGCCGCGAGAGGTAGCGCCAAGAAGGGCGTCAGGAAGGCCGGCTCTTTCCGCGGTTCCAAGAAACCTTCCGCAGAAACCTCGCTATCGGCGCCTTCGGTCGAAAGAGTGAGAGAAGAAGCCAGGGCGCTCGAGGAACGTGGTCCTGGTAAGGTTGAATCCGAGCTCCAATACACACTGCCGGATTCGTACGGGAGAGATCGCGTCGTGGCAATGTCGAGAGACCCTTACTGGATTCACGCTTACTGGGAAATCACGGAGGAGACTCTCTCCCGTGCCTTGGAGAGCCTGGGTTCCGCCCAACTGAATGTTCGGAGGGTACTCAGAGTGTACGTCAAGGAGGGGGAAGGTGCAGGCGCAGAGCGAGTTCTTTTTGACGTTTTTCTGACCCCCGGGGCTCGAAACTGGTACATAAACGTAGGAGGTCCCGGGAGAACGTATCGCGTGGACGTGGGTCTTCTCACAGCCAGGGGCAAGTTTGTTTGCCTGGCGAGCTCCAATATCGTGAGGACGCCGAGCGACAGAATGTCCGACGTTCTGGATGAGAAGTGGATGAGCCTCCCGTCAGAATATGAAGAAATGTATGCGCTGTCGGGTGGTCTTACTCGCGGCGTGAGTTCCCCTGAACTTCACGAAAGATTGGCGCGCGAACTCGAAGTGAAGCTTGCGTCGCCGCTTTTCAGCCCGGGCATACGTGAAGTCCGCGGGGAAAAGGGTCTGGCCAAGTCGTTCTGGTTCATTGTGGACACAGATTTGGTTGTCTACGGGGCGACCGTTCCGGGCTCTACACTCAAGATCAACGGTGGAGACTGGCGGCTCAGGGAAGACGGGACGTTCTCCTTCAGATGTCATCTTCCGGATGGCCCCAAGGAAATAAGCGTTTCGGCCCGCTCGTCCGACGGCGCCGGGAACGAGCAAGTGAAACTCAAGGTGAGCAGAGGCACCCGTCAGACGAGCAGCTGAGGAGTTCCGGTATCGAGCCGCTCGTTCGTCGGAGATTTCTGCTGGATCGAGACGTCGATTGAGGCACGTTGCGCCTTGTTTGACGAGATGGTGGAAAAATGAGTGCAGATCACAAAGGCTATCTCTGTCTCGTACTTCACGCACACCTTCCGTACGTTAGGCATCCCGAGTACGAGCTTTTCTTGGAAGAGGATTGGCTCTACGAGAGTATTACGGAAACGTACATTCCTCTTCTGATGGTTCTGGAAAGGCTGACTGCCGAAGGTGTTCCTTACAGAGTGACGATTTCACTTAGTCCGAGTCTGGTAGGCATGCTGCGGGACCCGCTCCTCCAGGATCGTTATGTTCGACACATCGAGCGATTGATCGACCTTGCCCACAGAGAGGTGGAACGAACCCAAGGAGATTCGGACTTCAATAGGCTTGCTCGGATGTATCTCGATAGCTTCACGAGCGCCAGGAACTACTTCTTGGATAGATGCCGGAAAGATCTCACTCAAGGTTTTCGAGACCTCCAGGAACACGGTGGAGTTGAGCTCATACCTTGTGCGGCCACGCACGGATATCTTCCGCTCATGACAATGGTGCCCGAGGCCGTACGGGCTCAGATTAGTGTCGCCGCGAGCCACCACGAACGGTGCTTCGGCCGCAGGCCTCGAGGCATGTGGCTGCCGGAGTGCGGGTACGAACCGGGTATCGACCGCTTCCTCAAGGAAGCAGGACTGAGATTCTTCTTTACCGACGCCCACGGGATTCTGCACGCTTCTCCGAGACCCAAGCACGGGGTCTTTGCTCCGATTTTCTGTCCTTCCGGGACCGCCGCCTTCGGAAGAGACCTCGAATCGTCAAAACAAGTCTGGAGCTCCGTTGAAGGCTATCCGGGAGACTACTGGTACAGAGAATTCTACCGGGACATCGGCTACGACATGGACTACGAATACATCAGGCCTTACATTTGTGCCGACGGGAAGAGAAAGAACACGGGAATCAAGTATTATCGCGTGACCGGGCGCACTCCGCGCAAAGAGATATACGATCCTGACGCGGCGCTCGAGAAGGCCGCGATGCACGCGGCAAACTTCATGTTCAACAGGGAAAAGCAGGTGGAGTACCTCTACGACAAGATGGACGGACGTCGCCCCATCATAGTGGCGCCGTACGACGCCGAGCTTTTCGGACACTGGTGGTACGAGGGACCTCGGTGGATAGAGTTCCTGATCAGAAAGATGGCCTACGACCAGAAGACTCTGAAACTTGTGACGCCCAGCGAATATCTGGACGAAAACCCTCAGAACCAGATTGCCACTCCCTCTCTTTCGAGTTGGGGTTGGAAGGGTTACAGCGAGGTATGGCTTGAGGGCAGTAACGACTGGATCTATCCCCACCTTCACATGGCGGCGCAGCGGATGGTCGAACTGGCCACGACTTTCAAGGAGCCCACGCCTTTGGAAGGGCGCGCCCTGGCGCAGGCTGCCCGCGAACTACTCTTGGCTCAGAGCAGTGACTGGGCGTTCATAATGACGTCAGGCACGATGGTTCCCTACGCCGTGAGAAGAACAAAGGAACACGTGGGCAGGTTCACAGAACTGTACGACGGCCTGAGGTCTCATTGCATCGACGTGAGAAAACTCGAGGAAATGGAATGGAAAGATAACATCTTTCCTGAGATCGACTATCGCGTGTACGCCCCCAGGTAAAGAGCGTCTTCCGGCGCGAGAAGTCTCTCACGCGGCGCGAGAAGTCTCTTTCCAGCGTGCTTGAGCTTTTTGGCCTTGACAACTCCCAGAGTCCTCTTTACTCTTCTTGGGCAGCGTAGCTGCCGGGGGTCGGCCTGTACAACGAGAGGTTTGCTCAAATGAAAAAACTTTGTCTTCGCTTTGCGCTAGGAGCTATTGCGCTGGTTCTTGTTCTCGGCATTGGTTGTAGTGAGAAGAGCACGTGGTCGGTTCCTGGCGTTGTTCTCGAGTCGGTTTTTACGACCGAGCCGCCTCGGATTGACGGAAAAGCGCTTGACAGAGAGTGGTTCTCGGCTCCCGAGCTCATGGTTGCCGTGGGAGACAACAACGGAAACGGTGGCGGCAGCTTCTACGTCAGGATTAAGTCCGTGTACACCGCTTATGATACGGTCTACTTCTTGCTTCAGTGGGCCGACGCAGAGGAAAGCGCGTATCCCGATCGCTTGATTTACTGCGGAGAACCCTGGAGAGAGAGGTCTTGCGCATCCGATCTCGGCCTGGTGCAGTCCAGTAGCTGGACGAGACGCCCGTGGGAGATCGAGAATGAAGACAGGGCCGCCTTCATGTTTGAGATTACTCCCGCCAGCGATGCGTCGGGGACGTTTGCCTCTCGGGGGTGCAGCGTGGCGTGTCACGGAAACATGCATCCGACCGCAGGCAAGCTCGACGTGTGGTACTGGATGGCCGTTAGGACGAACCAGGTGAGTCGTTGCGACGATATGCGCGCTGATTCTGCCGGACTCGCGGGAGACACCGGTGACGGGACTTGGAGAATCAATTGGAGAGATCCGACCTTCGTGCCAAAGTACTTAGCGCAGGGCGATAACGGAGGTCTGAGCCCCGCCAAGTGCATCTACGATCCCGGCATCTTTGGCAGGGGATTCAACCAGTGTGACACGATCAATCCTTATTCAGGCCTTGCCTGGGGCGACACGCTGAATCCTGAGGGGTTCGACTACGTGCCTGCCTACGTCGTGAAATGGCCTACCGGAAGCAGAGGGGACATCGTTGCCAAGGGTTTCTGGGATGATGGCCGCTGGACGGTCGAGATTAAGAGAGCCATGCGCCCGGCAGGTCACGAAAGTGAAGACGTTTTCTTCTACCCTGCCAGAACGTACAACTTTGCGGTAGCAATCATGAACGGATCGCGGGAGATTCACAGCGGCTCAGATCCTCTCGTCTTGAAGTTCAGGCAGTAGTTCTTTTCGGATCGAAGGGTTCTGAGCCTCGGAGCGTGTAGTTCCGAGGCTCTTTTTTCCTTGACACTGCCGGTTATCGCCACTAGAATTCACTGACGTTTTTCAGTTCGCAAATGGCCCTGTGTTGCCGTTTTTTTGTTTTCTTACTGAAGGATTCCCTGATTACTGGAGACGGGTTCGTCGCGGGGTTGAAACGGGAAAGGAGACTTTGCTATGGGCAGAGAAAGAAGCGCACTGCTTCTTTTGCTGGTAGTCTCACTCGTGCTGCTTGCTATTCCCACGTCTTCTTCCGCTTACCTGGAAACTATATGGCTTCGCGGTACCGGTGTTGAGCTCATTCAAGGGTCCGGAACAATCCGTCTTGCCGGCATGGGGAACCTGACAGTAGCGATTGAAGACGAAAACAATCAAGTTGACCTCTACGATTTCACGGGTAACGTCGCCGCCCTCGCTCTGGACAAGAACACGAGCAATGTGGATTCCTGGGCCAGCTACGGCAAGTGGGCTGATGAGAAGGACGATTTCCGATGGCAGGACATCGACATTGTGCAGAGTGGGGCACTCGTCGTACTGAGAGGCAAGGGCGACTATGCGGGGGGAGTGACCATCTCAACTCGCAGACTCGATCTCAATAGAGTTGACGACCGGAATCTGAGGGAACTGCTGAAAGTAAGCTTTCCGAAGAGTGAGACTGCAAGGCCCGAAACCTCTCTGGTCGATACGGAGATAACGAGTGACCTTGTGGAGGGATACTACACTCACAAGGTTTTCGGCCGTGCTTTCCTCGGGGTGCACGGATGGGGGATGTTCGATGCTGAAAAAAAACCCGTGCGACTTCATTATGACCTGACCGACGATGTGGACGATTTTGGTGGAGGCCTGGGCCTTGTAGTCCTGCCGACCAAGTGGATGCAAATCGGCGGAACCGTGGACTTGAATTCTCAACTTGTTGAAGCCACAAGCGTGGACGCTTTTCATCAGGATACGTACACTCAGAAACGTGGCATACTTACTGTTTCATCGCACGCCTTGCTAGAATTCATGGGCAAGCTGCGCGGCGTGATGAACTACAAACATTCTTCCTTTGATAGCGACGAGACGTTGGACCTGCACTGGTCTGAGCTCTACGTGTTGAATCCGCAGTTGGAAACGGACGTCCGCATGAAGCTCAAGGTTGCTTCCGAGTCGCACGTGTCCGATTTTTTCGCCACTCGTTGGATCGTCTCGGGGCTTGGATTACCGCTCACGGTGAGCGGCTATTTTGATATGTTGAACGAGGAGTTCTGGCTTCACAACGAGCCGAATGTGATCCTTTGGGTGGACGAGTATGACGAGGCCCTGAACGAATGGAATCTCAGGGGTGGGGCGTCATACAAGATTGGAGAGAAAGGGCAGGCGGGAATGGAGGTACGTCTCAATAGAGGAAAGTTGGAGAACCGACTCCCCATTGAGGAAGGATACCGGAATTTCCGCACCCTGGATGTCAGAGGTGGCGGTGAGTATCGCCTCCTGAGATGGCTCGCTCTCAGGGCCGGATATTCCCGAGCTAAAGAAGAGAGAAGCATAGGAGTGCCCGAATACGATTTCAATTCGAACACGCTCTCTGTGGGTGCTGGGTGCTTCCTGAGAAAAGATAGCCTGAGTCTCGACGCCGCTTTCGTCAACAAGGTGACCAGGCCGGAACAGGACATCGGTGACGGGAGAGAGACCAGGGATCAAAGCTTTACACTGTACGGTCGGTTCCTCTTCTAGGGGAGATGAGAAGGAATGAAAGATCTCGCCCTTCTCGCCATGGACGTCGCCAAGGCTGGTGGAGCCAGCTACGGTGACATCCGAATGATCGAGACGAAAGTGGAGAACGTCTCCACAAAGAACGGCAAAGTCGGCTCTTACGAAGCCATAGAGGACATCGGGTTCGGAGTGCGCGTCATTGCGTCTGGTTCGTGGGGCTTCGCCAGCAGCGACGACCTTTCGAGAGAATCTGTCCAGGCGACCGCCAGGCGGGCCATAGAGACTGCCCTTGCCAGCTCAAAGCTCAAGGAACAGGAGACTGTGCTGATTCCCGAGGGCGCGCACGTGGGCAGGTGGAGTACGCCCTGCAAGATCGATCCTTTCAATGTGCCTCTCGACCAAAAACTGTCATTCTTATTTCAGGTGGACGAGGGCTTGAGGCGGGTCAAGGGGCTCACGATTGCGGAGTGTTCCCTCGGTTTCTTGCGCGAGAAGCAGATCTACGCCAGCACGGAAGGCTCTTACATAGAGCAAGAGCTTCTTCATTCCGGTGGCGGGATGGTGGCTTTTGCGGTGGGGCAGGGAGACGTCCAGCGTCGCTCTTTCCCTTCAAGTGAGGGCCATTACGCTTCGGGTGGATACGAGATTGTGGAGGGACTGAACCTTCTCGAGAACTGTGAACGTGTTGGTCGGGAGGCGGTCGCTCTTCTTTCCGCCGACGAGTGTCCTTCCGGAAAGAAAGACATCATTCTCGACGGTGCGCAATTGTGCCTCCAGATTCATGAGTCCGTGGGGCACCCCTCTGAACTTGATAGAGTGCTGGGCACGGAGGCCAATTACGCCGGTACCAGCTATCTCAGTCTTGATAAGCACAAGAAGCTCCAGCTTGGCTCTGAGCACGTGACCATCGTTGCCGATTCCACGCTGCCTGGTGGGCTTGCCACCGCAGGCTTTGACGACGAGGGCGTTGCGGCGCAGAAGTGGGAGCTTGTTTCGAAGGGTCGTTTTGTGGGCTACCTCACTTCCCGGGAGTTTGCGGCCGTATGCGGTGACGATAGGAGCAGAGGCTGCATGAGAGCTGACGGTTGGAACAGGATTCCACTCGTCAGAATGACGAACATCGGCCTTGCTCCCGGTAACTGGGACCTTGAGGATTTGATCGCGGACACCAAAGACGGCATCTTCATGCTCACCAACAAGAGCTGGAGCATCGACCAGATGCGCTACAACTTCCAGTTCTCCACCGAGATTGCCTGGGAGATCAAAAACGGGAAGCGGGGACGCATGCTGAAGAATCCCAATTACCAGGGGATAAGCACGGAGTTTTGGTCTTCCTGCGACGCGGTGTGCAAGCAATCGCAATGGATTCCTTGGGGAATCGTCAATTGTGGCAAGGGGCAGCCAGGCCAGATAGCGCGGATGACGCACGGTGCTGCGCCTGCAAGATTCAGAAACGTGAATGTTGGAGTCACCAAGTAGTGGATGGAGCCAAGGCGGAGGCCATACTCAAGAAAGCCCTCGGGTTTTCCCGTGCGGACGAGTCTGAAGTCTTCATTGGCGGGGGCAGCTATTCTCTCACTCGATTTGCCAACAGCATTATCCACCAGAACGTAAATGAGACGCGTTACCAGCTATCGGTGAGGAGCGTGTTCGGCAAGAAGACAGGGCGCGCAGTCACGAACAGGTTCAGTGACGATGACCTCGCCTCCATTGTGAAGAAGTCCGAAGCCGTGGCACGGGTTCAACCTGACATACCCGAACTTCTTCCCGTACCAGGACCGCAATCGTACCAGCGTGTAGAGGCCTTCGACGCAGAAACGGCGTCCTTCTCGCCCGACGCGCGGGCAGAGGCCGTGAAGAAAGCGGTGGAGATCTGCAAGAAAAGCGGGTTTCAGGCCGCCGGCTATTTTTCCACGGCCTGCGGTTCCATAGGTAGCTACGGCGAGATTTCTCCTCTCGCCATCGCCAACTCCAACGGGCTGTTCGCGCATCACTGCGGGACAGAGGCCTCCTTCAGCATTACCGCCATGGCGGATGATAGTTCCGGCTGGGCACAGGCGACCTCGTGGAAGGTGTCAGACATAGACGCGGTGGAGCTTGCGTCCGTCGCCGTTGAGAAGGCAAAGCGCAGCAGGAATCCAAGGGCAATCGAGCCGGGCAAGTACACAGTTATTCTTGAACCCGCGGCCGTCGCAGAGCTTCTTGGATACATGGCCTGGGTGGGTTTCGGGGCACTCCAGGTGCAAGAACACAGAAGCTTCATGTCGGACAAGATTGGACAGCCTCTTTTCGGACCGAACGTCACGATCTACGACGACGTATACAACGACCTGTTGAGGGGGCGTCCTTTCGATTACGAGGGCGTGCCCGTGCGGAAGGTCGCCATAGCTGAGAACGGCGTCATAAAGGGGCCCATCTATGACCGGATGACCGCCGCCAAGGAGAATAGGCAGAGCACGGGACACGGTTTGCCTGTACCCAATACGCTGGGCCCGCAATCTGCTTCCGTAGTTATGGACGCCGCGAAGCCTGTGACTCTTGCAGAGCTACAGAGCGCAGCAGATAACTGCATACTTGTCACACGGTTCTGGTACGTGAACGTGGTGGACCCCATGAAGGTGATCCTGACCGGTATGACCAGGGATGGCACCTTTCTCATTGAGAAGGGAAAGATTGCGAGCGGCATCCGGAATTTTAGATTCAACCAGAACGTGATAGAATTGCTCAACAACATCAAGGCCATGTCGGCTCCGATTCGGTCTGGAATGTGTGTGGTGCCGGGCCTCTTGGTGACTGAGTTTAATTTCTCAAGCGGGACGGAGTTCTGAGACGAAGAGAATTTGCTACCTTCGTCATCTCTGGTGTGGTTATCTAGTAACCACCAAAGCCGCTTGATGTGCAATGTGCTTGCGTTTCAAGCCGGGATTGTGGTGACACCGGTTTCAGACGGGAGTAGGCTCGCGAGGAGGGACGCAAGGGCCGTTTTTTTGCAGCCCAGTAACTGGTTGCAACGACTAGTATTAGAGAGTACGAAGAGGTAAGAGGATAAGCTCCGGCGTGGCACAGTTTGTGCTCAAGACCTCTGCGAGAGAGTCTTTTCGCACTTTGTCAGTTTCACCCTCTTGCGCATAAGTCGTTTGCATGGGGTCGGGGCTCGCGCTCACGTCAAGAAGAAACCATTCAGGTTGTTCCAGTCTGTCGAATGTTGCGCGGCTGTAAGGAAAGGAGTGCGTGGAGATGCGCCGTTGTCACAAGCTCTTAGTTCTGAGCCTGATGTGCGTCTTCGTTGTTTCAAGCCCTTCAATCAGCTTGGCCCAGGGCTCAGGGAAGATCGCAGGCAAAGTGGTGGACGCGGCTACAGGCCAGCCCCTTGCCTTCGCGAGCGTGGTTGTGCTCGGAACCACCCTGGGTGCGACGGCCCTTAGTGACGGCTCTTTCGTGATCAACAAGGTGCCAGTCGGAGTCCACTCCGTCAGGGCAATGATGATGGGCTACGACACTGCGACCAGGGCCGATCTCTCCGTCGATGCCGACAGGACCAGCTCGGTAGAGTTTTCGCTACATTCGAAGGTAGCCGCAACACTTGACGAGATCAGGGTGAAGGGGCAGCGAGAGCAGATAGATTTCAAGAGTTCGTCAACGAAGCACGTGGTGGAAGCCAAGGAACTCACCCAACTGCCCGTCGACTCCTTCCAGGAAGCCATCGCCTTGCGGTCAGGGATAGTGGCACAGGGAGGAGAGCTGCACTTTAGGGGCGGCCGTACGAGTGAAGTCCTCTACATGGTCGACGGTATACCCGTTCGTGACCCTCTTGTCGGGGGGGCGGTTGACCTCGCCACCATGGCGATGTCCGAGTCCGAAATCCTGGTCGGCGGACTTGATGCCCAGTACGGCAACGCCCAGTCCGGCATTGTAAACGTGTCGACAAGAGAAGGCGGGAGCACTTTCTCGGGGGAGATGCGCTTTCTCACCGATGACTACGGAGCCAAGGACAAGACCTACGACAACTTCGATAGGATCAGCGTGGGTTTTGGCGGCCCGTTCTTCGTGAAGGACATGACTTACTTCATGTCCTACGACGGCACTTTCACCGATACCTATTTGAAGACTTCCGAGCTCCGATCTCGTTACAGGCTGTTGGACTTCATCTCGCTGGGTAACAGGCAGAATAATGAGTCCAAGTTCCAGGGCAAGTTGGCATACAACATCTCGAGCAACCACAAGCTGACTGCCGAGTACGTCCAGAACTACCAACTTTGGGACAGCTACCTGCACATGTGGAGCAGAGACGGCTACGTGCAGACTATGCCCGACACCGCGACGAGCGGCGAGATCAAGACGCTATATGGAGATTGGTCATGGTACAAGGTTGATTCGACCTACGTTGCTTACAACCCTGCCGAGCACACGCCCGACAACCTTAATGAATTCCGCCAGCTCAAGTTGGTCTGGAAGCAGAAGATAAGACCGAATCTCTTCTACACGGCTAAGGTCAGTCGCCATTCGTACTATTTTGTCTCGAGCGTTCTTGGCAAGAAACCCTGGGAATACTCTATTCGCTATCCTCAATATTGGTACAACTGGATAGAGGGCACGGTGGAACCCTTCTACGTAACCCACGGTGACTTTCCCGCTTACACGGAGAGGGCCACGACCGTGTGGACCTCGGTGGGTGATGTCACTGCGACGCACAGAGGGCACACGCTGCAGTCGGGATACGAAGCGACGTACAACGACATGAGACTCCTATCTATTCGTTATCCTGAGCAGACCAACGCCCAAGGTTTGTACGGGGCACTGAGGAGCGACTACCATTACTACAACCCCGAAGGAGCATTCTACGTCCAGGACAAGTGGGAACACGAGGGCATGGTGCTCAACATAGGGCTCCGGTATGACGTTTTCTCAGTGGGAGATCAGATAGACGCCTCCGAGATCACGGACAGGGTCAAGGATCAGATCAGCCCCAGGATCGGGATCGCGTATCCGATTTCTGATAGGGACGTTCTTAGTTTCCACTACGGCCGTTACTACCAGATTCCGAACAGACAATACATCTTCGAGGACAGGGCAAGCACGAGTGCGGTCATCACCAGAGGTAACCCGGACCTCACGAACGAAACGACCGTTTCTTATCAGGCCGCCGTTCAGCACATGTTCACAAGCACGGTGTTCGGGCAGTTTTCCGTCTACTACAAGGACATCTTTGGATTGCTTTCCGCCCAAGAAAGGGTTGTGGCGGACAGTCCGCAGCCGGTGTACGTATATGTGAATCAGGACTACGCTTCCAGTAGAGGTTTCGAGCTTACCCTCAGAAAACGTTTCAGTTACAACTTCGCAGGAGAGCTTTCATACACGTACGGGCTTGCCACCGGTGTGGCGTCTGATCCCGACGCGCAGACGAGAACGCCGTTCCTCTATCTGCCGATCGCAGAGCAACCGCTCGACTGGGACCAGAGGCATACTGTGAGCGCACAGCTCCAAGTGAGTGTGCCTGAAGAGTGGAGCGTCAGCTTCGTTTGGAGATACGGCACGGGGTTCCCGTATACGCCTGTCAGCAGAGACCAGAGGGTGCAGGATCCCTCTTTGGTCAATTCCAAGAGACTTCCCAGCTCGACCACTCTGGACATGCAGGCCGACAAGACTTACAGACTTTGGGGGCAGCACCTTACGGTATTTATGCAAGCCATGAATCTGCTTGACGCCAAGAACATTGCAGATCTGGCACCGACGAACTGGCCCGTCTCGCCATATAGCGACACGGACGACTACATAATCTACTACACGGAGACCGGAAGAGCCGGCGGAGCGTATAACGCAGGAGACGTCAACGGTGATGGTCTGGACGATTATTACCCCGTCAACGATCCTCGCGTGTGGGACGAAGGCACTTCTGTGAGGATAGGCGTAGGGATTCAGTTTTAGAGAGTTGGCTCTTGTGCACCTTCTAAGAGTCTGATGGAGGTCAGGAAATGAGTTTCGTCAAGCGGGTGATGCCGCCGAGCTTCTTCGTCGTCTGTGGGTTGGTGGTGGGTGTGATGCTGGCTGCCAACCCTTGCCTTGCCCGGGGGCCTATGGACGATCCTTTTGAAGGTGTTCCCGGTGCGCAAGGAATCTACTGCTTAAGGCCTCCCAACGTCTACACACACGACGTTGGAAAGGTGACGCTCCAGGTCACAAACCTTGGCTTTTTCGGCAATCCTTACATCGAGGCCATCTCGATGGGTTGGCGGGGTGGAGAGTATCTTTACGTGGCAGGGTTGTGGATAGGGGCAATGGACGAAGACAATGTTCCTCACGTGTCCACGGCCGCGTATCAGGCGGAATTCAGACCCAGCATGAACACTCTTGACCACATTTACGTCTCCTACGAAGGCATGCCTGGCGGCAAGAGGTATGGACTCGGGAATAGCAGCGGTGACGACGACGGCGATGGGAAGGTTGACGAAGATTTCCAGGACGGTTATGACAACGACGGCGACGGCAAGATTGACGAGGACTTCGGGGCCATCGGCCAGCAGATGTTCTCGTGCGTATACAGAGATGACACTCCGGAGGCCAGGGCCTCTTACACCGAGCACGTGCCCTGGGGGCTCAAGGTGGAGCAAAGGAGTTTTGGTTGGGCCGTGAGCGGTTCCAACGAATTCATAGGTGTAGACTACAACATCTATCATGATGGTTCCGACGTCATGCGCAACGTCTACGTAGGCTTCTTCGTGGACGCGGACGCCGGGCCGAAGGGTCAGGAAAATCCCGGTTACTGGACAGACGATCTGGCCGGATACGCCGACACTCTTGTGCAGATATACGACGCCACGCAAATTGCGGGATGCGAGACTGACACTATTCGGATTCAAGTTGCATACATATGGGACGTTCCGGACAACGGCACGACTGCAAAGGGTGGGGACGTGGATGGAGCCGTAGGTGTTATGTTTCTCGGCCACAAGACCGATCGCACCGGCGTAACCGCTCCCGAGTCGGTCAAGGTCGCCACTGTCCGATGGTTCAGTTCGACGGCGCCTTACCCGGAAGGCGACCCCGGAACCGACCCTGAGCGATACGACCTCATGGCCAGCCGTCGGATTCCGAGTCGAAACGCCACCACTCCAAACGACTACAGATTCCTGCTCTGCGCCGGGCCTTTCCCGGTTGTTTCGCCGGGAGATGTTCTTCCCTTCCAGGTGGCCTTCGTGGTCGGCAAGGGCTTTGACGGAATGCTGGAGAACGCGATAGCGGCTCAGAGAATTTACAACGGCCAGTACTACAGCATGGACCCCAGCGCTACGTGGGGCTGGAACGGCAAGGAATCGCTGGTCAAGTGCGAAGGGGTGGGGTGCTACCAGTGCGTGGATGATGATTGCGACTCGCTCACTTCCTGCGTGATCATAAAGACGGGACAACAGGTCGCCGCCGATCTGGATTGCGACCTTTGCACCGGCGTCGCTGGCAAGGAAAGCCTTGTCCACTGGGTGGGTTCCACCGCGCCGCCGCCCCCTATTTGGAATGACGATCCTACTCTCTGGAATGATGATCCAACCGATGATCCTGTTCCGCCCGCTGCTACGGCGTCGATGGTTGGCCCTGCCGGCGACAAGAAAGTCGTGCTGCAATGGGACAACTCGAGTGAGATAGTGCCCGATCCTCTTTCTGCAAAGCTGAGGTTTGAGGGATACAGAATCTGGAAGGCCGCAAACTGGAAGCGGCCCGTGGGCGAAGTGGGTCCTTCCACCGACCTGTGGATGTTGATGGGAGACTTTGCGTATCATCCTATTGACAGTCTGGGCGCGAATTCTCCCAAGTATCTGGGCAACACCAGGGAATGGGGTGAGAACATCGCGTACGTCATCTGCGACACGTCTCTTGCATATTATGACTCGGACACACTCGCACTTCCTGGAGAGGAGGGTGAGGAACCGGACACCGTGATAGTGCATCACTATCCGGTGGGCAGGTACACGTTCACTGACCCCAATGTGATCAACGGGATGATCTACTTCTACAGCATTACGCCGTATGCGAAATGGTTTGACACTGCTTCGCAGGAGTGGATTGAGATTCAGACTCAGCCTGCTGCCACCGAGAACATTGCCATAATTCCGAGGGCAAACGCCCAGGACAAGCTTGGAAAGGTCACGGTAGTGCCGAATCCGTACGTGGGAGCCGCGGCGTGGGATCTGACCCCCAGCGACACTGACCCGACCGGCACCAAGATAGGCTTTTTCGGCCTGCCGAAGTGCAAGAGCACTCTTCGCATTTTCAGCCTATCGGGTGATCTGATCAGAGAGATGGCTCACGACGGTTCTGACGGCAACGGGACAATCTACTGGAACATGGTCACGAGAAACGGGCAGGACGTGGTGAGTGGAGTCTACCTGTTCTCCGTGGAGAGTGATTGGGGAACGTACGTAGGGAAATTCGTTATAATCAGATAGTCGGATCTGACGGTACCTGACAAAAGGAGGAGGTAAAGCCGTGAAAAGGCTTGCGACAATTGCTCTCTTACTACTGTTCATTCCTGCAACGTGTCTGGGCGCTGCCATATTCGAGAAAGTCGGAACCGTGGGCGGGCAATTTCTCAAGCTTGGGATAGGTGCCAGAGCTGCCGGAATGGGAGGAGCATACGTGTCGGTTGCAGATGATGCGACGGCCGTCTTCTGGAACCCTGCGGGTATAGCCCGCATTACGGGCAACGAGGTGTCGATCAACCACATGGTGATGCCTGCTGGCATAGCGTTCGACCAGCTTACGTACGTGTTCTCGTTAGGCTTCATCCCGGGCGCTTTTGCGGTCAATGCAAGGGCTCTAACGATGGACGACATGCCCCGCACCACGGTTTTCTATCCCGGCGGCGACGGTACCTACTTCGACGCAGGTGACATGGCGTTCGGGCTTTCCTATGGGCGTTCACTGACCGACAAGTTCTCCGCGGGTGCGACCTTGAACGTGGTGAGGTCGGGTCTTGACGAGTATTCGGCTCAATCAAACACGATTGACTTTGGGACCATATACGACACCGGTTTCAGATCCATAAGGATTGGCATGTGCATCTCCAACACCGGCTCGGAAATGAAGTTCATTGACAGGGGCGTGAAGATGCCGGTGATATTCCGGGTTGGCATGTCCATGAGTGTTTTCCAGAACGGACCGCATTCCATACTCTCCGCCGCGGAGTTCTCGCATCCGCCCGATAACGCCGAGAGGGCGAACTGGGGAGCCGAGTATTCTTTCCAGGACTTCTTCTTTGCGCGCGCGGGGTACAATTTCAACTACGACAGTGACGGCGTTGCGTTCGGTGCAGGCTTCAAGTTTCCGGTGAGCGGAACTGCTGTCGCAAGGCTTGATTATGCATACACCGACTGGCAAACCCTTGGTGGACTTCACAGGGTTTCCATGGAGCTGTCCTTCTAGTTGACGTCTTCTTTTGTCAGGTAATGGAATGGGTGTCGTATCCAGCGACACCTATTCCATTTTCCGGGCTGAAAGGTAGCCAGTACCGTGATGGCGTCTCTGTCTGCAAGAACTCTTGTCCTGGCATTGGTGGTCTCAGCCTCTTGCGCTGTCGTAACGCCACTTAGTGCCGGAGGTTTTCCCGTTGAGGGCACGGGAGACATCGAGTTCCAGGCGGACTGTGCCAGCTTTCTTGGACCCGACGGTACGGTTGAAGAGGAATTCTATGTCAGGGTGCAGAGCGAGCAGCTCAACTTCGAGAGAAGAGGCAAGAAGAATGAAGCTCACGTGCTTCTGACAGTGACTTTCGTCAACGAGTTGGGAGACGCCTACGAGATCAAGAGCCGGGAGTTCACCCCCGATCTGGAGGACAAGCCTGCGCGGGATGACTCCAATCTCTTCATGGTGCGTTACCCGATAACTCCCGCCGCAAAAAAGGTCCTAATCACGCTCGAAGATTTGAGGGCGCGCAGGCGGGGCATTTTCTACCTGTTCACCAAGGAAAGAAGGAAGGGAATCGCTGAGGCTGACGTCGAGGTTTCTGTACCCCTTTCCGGGACTCTCTCCATGAGCGACATCCAATTTGCGCGCTCCGTCAGTCCCAGTCAGTCGCAGAGTTCCGGATCCTTCGCGAAGAGCGGGCTTGACGTGATTCCGAATCCTACAAGAAGCTACGGTCTCCGAAGGGGAACGCTGTTTGCCTATTTTGAGGTCTACGATCAGACAGAATTCGCCCTCGAGAGGGGCAGAGTCTTCTACGACGTCGTGACGTCCATTCTGGACGTTAACAGGGAAACAGCGCTCTCAGACACCCAGAAAATCGTGTCGTCTTCTCGGCAATGGGTGCACACGATAGCC
Organism: Candidatus Eisenbacteria bacterium; assembly: GCA_026388185.1. Classification (NCBI taxonomy): domain Bacteria; phylum Candidatus Eiseniibacteriota; species Candidatus Eiseniibacteriota bacterium. The sequence continues at coordinate 321,024 of JAPLKG010000008.1, forward strand.
TTGGACGTCTCAAAATTGCCGACCGGAAGCTACTGGTTCAGGACCGAAGTCTGCCAGCAAGAAGGACTGAATAGAATTCTGCGTCAGAGCCAATTCAATGTGCTCTGGCAGGACGCTTCCTGGCAGAGGAACGACAGCTACGTCCTCGATGAAGCCAGTCTCTTTCTTACCAACGGGCAGTACAAGGCGTTCAAGCGCATGAATGCCGGAGAGAGAGAAGGATTCCTCGACGGATTCTGGAGACGCCTGGACCCCACGCCCGGAACCGCGACAAATGAGGTCAGGGAGGAGTTCGATCGAAGGGTAGCCTACGCAAACGCCCAGTTTTCCTTCTTCACCAAGGGCATGCTGTCCGACCGCGGGCGGATCTACGTGAGATACGGAGAGCCGGACCTCATCGACAAGCAAGTCGTGCCGACGGCGGGAGACGCGGCAGATATTCTCCTGGATGCCACCCTGAGCACGGAACAGGAAAATCTGGACCGCAGAGGAATAACGCCGAGGCTTGTCGGAAATGACAAGAGATCGTACGAAGTGTGGATATACAACATGAAGGGGAGGCCCCTGTTCTCGGGACAGGATCAGATGATGACGCAGTCGCTCGGGTTGAAGTTCGTATTTGTTGACGACACAGGCGCTGGGAACTACGTGCTTGACTACAGCAGCGACCGCAGCAACAAGTACCGCTAGCTTTTTGTCGCAGAAACGGGCTCCGCATCTCCCGGTGGTACTCCGCATTCCTGCGGCGCGCGGGTTTTCGCTTGACATTCCATGCCCGCCTCTCTTATACATATTTCACCAATCTTGTGAGAACGGACGTCTTTTCCGTGTGGTTTTCTATTCGGTGGAGGTCAAAGTGAGGATTGCAATCCTGACCGGTGGTGGTGATTGTCCCGGTCTCAACGCTGTCATAAGGGCTGTGGTCAGGAGGACGTTTCAAAGCTACGGAGGTCAAGTTCTGGGCATAAGTGACGGGTGGGCGGGACTAATTGAGGGAAGGCTTTCCCCGCTGGACATGCGCGCAGTTTCTGGGATTCTTCCCAAAGGCGGGACTATACTGGGCACGTCCAGAACGAATCCGTTCAAGGTGGAACAAGGTGTGGAGAGGATCAGGGAAAATCTGGCGAAATTCGGCATCGAGGCCTTGATCGTGGTTGGAGGGGAAGACACCCTGGGCGTGGCCACCACACTTTTCGAAATGGGTTTCAAGATCGTCGGCGTACCGAAGACAATCGACAATGACCTCTCCGGGACGGACTACACCTTCGGATTTGACACGGCCGTGAACGTCGCCACTGAGGCCATAGACAGGCTCCACACCACTGCCGAATCCCACAACCGCGTCATGGTGGTGGAAGTCATGGGCAGGCACACGGGTTGGATAGCAGTGGAGGCCGGCATGGCAGGTGGGGCCGATGTCGTGCTGATACCCGAGATTCCCATCAGCGTGGACGAGGTCTGTAAGCTCATCGTGCAGCGTCATCAGAAAGGGAAGGACTTCAGTATCGTTGTCGTGGCGGAGGGCGCCAAATTCCAGGACAAGGACATCTCTCGCATGATTGTGCAGGACGAAAAGGTGGACGCCTTCGGTCATGTTCGTCTGGGCGGAATCGGTGCCATTCTGGCTCGTGCGATAGAGGAGAAGATAGGGTTCGAAACCAGGTACACGGTGCTGGGACACATACAGAGGGGAGGCACCCCGACGGCGTTCGACAGGGTCCTCGGGACTCGATTCGGCGTGGCCGCCGCCGACCTCGTGGCGAAGGGGGATTTCGGCAAGATGGTCAGCCTTCAGGGCAACAAGATCAGGGCCGTGGACCTCAAGGAAGCGATCGGCAAACTGAAGACGGTCGACATGGAGCTCTACGAGATGGCAACCATCTTCTTTGGTTAGACGAAGCGGAGTGGACGGGTTTTTCGGGCCGCAATCGGGAAGTTACGACGACACGAAAAGCGAGGTATGGAAAAGTGACATTGGTGACCAATCGCGAGCTGCTGCAGAGAGCAACCAAAGAAGGTTACGCAGTCGGAGCCTTCAACACTAACAATCTGGAATTCCTTCAGGCCGTCACCTCAGCGGCAAGTGAAGAGAACTCACCAGTGATAGTCGCAATCTCCGAGGGGGCGCTCAAGTATGCGGGATTCGGCATGATTGTGACAATGGTGAGAGAGATTGCCACGAGACTGCCCGTGCCCGTTTCGCTTCATCTTGATCACGGCAAGGATGCTGCCGTTATCAAGGAATGCGTCGAGGGCGGATTCACGTCGGTCATGGTAGACGCCTCGGACAAGGAATTCGACGAGAACGTCCGGATTACGAGGAGTGTCGTTGAGCTTGCAAGACCCAGGGGTGTTTCCGTCGAGGCCGAGTTGGGCAGGCTTTCAGGCATAGAGGAGGGGATTTCGGTGACCGAGAGAGAAGCATTTCTGACCGACCCTTCCCAGGCGGCCGAGTTTGTCAAGAGAACGGGTGTAGACTCTCTGGCGGTGGCCGTGGGTACGTCGCACGGTGCTTACAAATTCAAAGGAGAGTCCGTCTTGGTGATTGAGAGGATACGCGAGATAAGGGATGCGACGGGTGGTTTACCGCTCGTTCTTCACGGCGCCTCCGGTGTGAGTCAGGAGCTTGTTGCGAAAGCGACACGCTATGGAGCAAGTCTGGGAAGGCCCGCGGGTGTTCCGGATGACAGCATCAGAGAAGCAATAAGACTGGGCGTGGGCAAGGTGAACATAGACACAGACATGAGGCTTGCGTTCATGGCCTCGCTGAGGGAGACCTTGTCGACCAAGACTAGCGAGTTCGATCCTCGTAAGATACTGGGTCCGGCCAGAGATTCCGTCAAAGAGGTGGTAAAGGGGAAGATGAGGCTCTTTGGGAGCAGCAATAGGATTTCTTGACGACGTTCGCCGGGCTCGAAGGGCCTTGTCGGCATTCTCGGCAACTCCTCCCACCTTTCAGGGGTGAACATCACGCCCCGTCATCGCCTGCAGCGGCTCAGTGGCAGATTCTACTCCGATCTGCGCACGCCCTTTCACTCTCGGTGGAAACCGCGATGGGAAAATCAAGAATAATCTGCACCTTGGGGCCTTCCAGCCAGGACGCGTCCACGCTCGGCGCCATGATGCGAGCGGGGATGGCCGTGGCCAGGCTCAATTTCTCTCACGGCACTCATCGCGAGCACCAATCTCGACTGGACCTCGTGAGGAGACTAAGCGAGAAACACGGCCGGGACGTGAGGATACTTCAGGATCTCCAGGGTTACAGAATAAGGATCGGCAAGTTTAAGGGCCGAAAATGGATTGTGCTGAAGGCGGGACAAATAGTTTTTCTGACCAACAAAAGCGAATTGACGGGCCGGGATATCGTGCCTTTCGACTACAGGGGTTCGCTGGCCGACATCAAGACAGGTAGTTCAATATACGTTGACGACGGCAACATAGCGTTGAAGGTCCGGACTAAGACCAAGGACTACATTCGGGCGGAGGTGATCGTTCCGGGAGTGCTCAAGGAGAACAAAGGCGTCAACATCCCGGAAGTCAATCTGCGATTCAAGGGGCTCACGGACAAAGACAGAACGGACCTCGAATTCGGCGTCAGGAACAGAGTCGACTTCGTCGCCCAGTCGTTTGTGAGCGGCAAAGAGGACATTCTTTGTCTGAGAAGCGTCCTACGTGAGAGCCGAGCCGATTGCCGAGTGATCGCAAAGATCGAGAATCGCAGGGGGATAGACAACATAGACGAGATACTGAGTGTGTCCGACGGCATCATGATAGCCCGCGGAGATATGGGGGTCTCTTTGCCGATATTCCAAATTCCTGTGCTCCAAAAGATGATTATCAGAAAGTGCAAACAAAGAAGAAAATTCGCCGTCACGGCCACTCAGATGCTTGAAAGCATGACGGAGCACCTGAGGCCCACTCGCGCAGAAGTGAGCGACGTGGCCAACGCGATGATAGACGGCTCGGATTACCTCATGCTCTCTGCAGAAACGGCCGTCGGCAAGCACCCCGTGGAGGCCGTTGAGATGATGACCGAGATTATCGATTTCACGACGCGTTCTCTCGGAAAACTCCATTCTTGAGAGACTCGTCGAGAGGCAAGGTGCGAGGAGCCTGGAGCGCAGGTAGAACAACATGAAGAAGACGGCACAACCGAAGAAACGAATTGCAGTTCTCACCGGCGGAGGAGATTGCCCCGGCATAAACGCGGTCATCAGGGCGGTGACGAAGAAGGCGATCGTTGCGTACGGCATGGAAGTCATCGGAATCGAAGATGGCTACGAAGGAATCATTCACGGCTGGCATAGGAAGCTTACGTACGAAGACGTTTCCGGAATACTTACACTGGGTGGTACGATACTTGGCGCCTCCAAGACGGCAAACCCATACAAGTACGCTGTGAAGCGAAAAGGCAAGCTGGAGTTCGAGGACGTCTCGCGCGTCGCGATCGACAACCTGCAGAAGCTCGACGTAGCGGGCCTTGTGTGCATAGGCGGAGATGGAACGCTGGGCATTGCACGCGACCTGTGCGAAGACGGCGTCCGCGTCGTCGGAGTGCCGAAGACGATCGACAACGACATCAGGGGGACCGACGTCTGCTTCGGTTTTGACTCCGCGGTGTGGGTCGCCACGGAAGGTATTGACAGGATTCACACGACTGCCCAATCGCATCATCGCATAATGATTGTGGAGGTGATGGGGCACAAGGCCGGATGGATTGCCCTTCATTCCGGAGTCGCCGGTGGAGGAGACATCATCCTCATCCCGGAGATTCCGTATGACGTTGAAAAGATCGCTTTGAAGATACAGGAACGGCATCACAGACGCAGGAGCTTCACCATCGTGGTCGTGGCCGAGGGGGCAAGGCCAAAGGGAGGAGACGTCGTAATACAGAGGATGGTCAAGGAAAGCGCCGATCCTGTCCGCCTGGGCGGCGTAGGCTTTGTTCTTGGAGAAAAATTGGAGCGACTCACAGGTTTCGAAACACGAACCACCGTAATGGGACACGTTCAGAGGGGGGGGAGCCCGACGCCGTTTGACAGGGTACTGGCCACCGAGCTGGGTGCAAGGGCGGTGGACATGATAGAGGAAAAAGCCTTCGGCCACATGGTGGGGGTGAAAGGAAATGCGCTCGTCGACGTCCCTTTGGGCGTTGTGACGGGAGGGCCAAGGGTGGTGCCGCGCAACCAGAGATTGTTAGAGGCGGCGCGCGCCCTGGGGACATATTTCGGCGACTGATCAGACACGCTGTTCGAACGGAGGCGATGACGTGAATTTCCGAAAGGAAAAGACGAGGATTGCCTATTTTTCCATGGAGATAGGTCTTGATTCGAAGATACCCACCTACAGCGGAGGTCTGGGGGTCTTGGCCGGGGACACGATAAGATCCTGCGCCGATCTGAACGTGCCCATTATTGCTGTCACCCTTCTGTATCGAGACGGATACTTCCGCCAGAAACTGGACGCGTATGGAAACCAGGAGGAACTGGCGTCGGAGTGGAATCCAGGGGAACTCCTGGCGCTATTGCCCGTCAAGGTGAGCGTTCAGATAGAGACGAGAACCGTGTCTGTCCAGGCGTGGGAGTATCTAGTGACGGGTATTGGCGGCCACGTTGTGCCCGTGATTTTCCTGGATGCGGATGTTCCCGAAAACGGAGCGTACGACCGCAGCCTGACGCATTGCCTCTATGGCGGCGACGACAAGTACAGACTTTGCCAGGAAGTGATATTGGGAGTCGGTGGGGTGAGAATGCTCAAGGAACTCGGATACCACGAGATAGTGCGGTACCACATGAATGAAGGTCATTCGAGTCTGCTGACGCTCGAGCTGCTGAACGAGAGAAAGAAATCTGGCGCTGGAAGGAAAAGGGTCGACAAGATTGACGACACAAGATCCGATTGGGACGTTGACGGAGTGAGGAGGATGTGTGTGTTTACGACCCACACGCCTGTTCCCGCGGGACACGACCAATTCTCTTATAGTCTTGTGAGTCAGGTGTTTGGCGATTTCATTCCCGTGGACTTCCTGAAGCAAATTGGCGGCGGCGACACGTTCAACATGACTCTTCTGGCCATGAATCTGAGCCACTACGAGAATGGCGTTGCAAAGGAGCACGGCAAGGTCTCTCAAGTGCTGTATCCGGGATATCACATCGACTCGATAACCAACGGGATCTATTCGGCCAACTGGGTCTGCGACAGCTTCAAGGGGTTGTTCGACAAATACATTCCGGGCTGGAGAAACGACCCGTTCTCTCTGCGTTACGCCCTCAGTATCCCCAAGGAAGAAATATGGAGCGCTCATCGAGAGGCGAAAAGAGAGCTCATAGACTATACGAACGCCAAGGCAAACGCGGGCATGGATGGCGAAGTTCTGACGATCGGCTTCGCGCGCAGGGCGACGGCTTATAAGAGAGCGAATCTCGTCTTCTCTGACGTCGAGAGATTGACGAGTATTGCCGGAACCTCCGGCAGGGTGCAGTTCATCTTCTCCGGCAAGGCCCACCCCAGAGACATGCAGGGGAAGGAGCTGATCAAGCAGGTGGTTGCCGTGTCCCGGCGACTCGGAGACCAAGTCAGGGTCGCTTATCTGGAGAACTACGACATGGAATTGGCGAGAATGCTGATTGCCGGAGCAGACCTGTGGCTCAACACGCCTAGAAAACCTGAGGAGGCTTCCGGAACCTCCGGCATGAAGGCGGCTCACAACGGAGTTCCAAGCCTCAGCATTCTTGACGGCTGGTGGATCGAAGGATGCATCGAGGGTCTCACGGGATGGTCGATCGGGACGGTCGTGGCTGAGGAGAGCAGCGACGTCGAGGACGCCGGTTATCTGTATGACAGGCTGGAGAAGGTAGTCATTCCCACGTTCTACGGGAACCGTGACAGGTGGATCGAGATGATGCGGCATTCAATCGCCATCAATGGTTCATTCTTCAACACACACAGGATGGTGCTGCAGTACGTACTGAACGCCTACACGTATTGATGGGCGCTGACAATCGGTGTCGAAGCCCGGTGTCGACGGAACGCACCGCCGCAAGGCCCGAGCAACGTCGAAGACGCGCGTCGGCACGGCTCCTGCGCCTCACTTTGTGGTTCACTTCGAGGGCGTTCTGTGCTAGAGTTGCCGGCAATAAGTACCCTAGCTAACGGAGGTAAGAGCAATGGCAATCAGAGTTGGCATTAACGGATTTGGACGGATAGGAAGGCTTGTTCTCAGGTCCGGATACAAGGAAAGCGGCCTCGAATTCGTTGCGGTAAACGACGTGACTGACGTAGCCACGATGGCGCATCTGCTCAAGTACGACTCGGTCCACGGGATATTTCCTGACGAGATAAAGAGGGAGGCCGAGACCATCAAAATCGGTTCCAGCGCCAGCGTGAAGGTATTCTCCGAGAAAGACCCCGCCAATCTACCCTGGAAGTCGCTGGGTGTGGATATTGTGATTGAATCCACGGGCAAGTTCACGGAGAGGGATCTGGCCGCCAAACACATTTCCGCTGGGGCGAGAAAGGTGATGATTTCCGCGCCGGGAAAGAAGGCCGACGCGACTATTGTGATGGGAGTAAACGAGAACGTCTACGATCCTTCCAAGCACCACGTTGTTTCCATCGCTTCGTGTACGACGAACTGCCTTGCCCCCGTCGCGAAGGTGCTCAACGACAAATTTCAGATTGTTCACGGCCTCATGACGACCATACACGCTTACACGAACGATCAGGTGATTCTTGATTTTCCGCACAAGGATCTGAGAAGGGCCAGGGCGGCGGCCGTTTCAATGATTCCCACGACGACGGGCGCGGCGAAGGCGATCGGCCTCGTGCTGCCGGAGCTCGAAGGGAAGCTGGACGGCCTGGCAGTGAGGGTGCCCGTGGTTGACGCCTCTCTGGTGGACCTGGTCGTCGACGTGAAGAAAGCCACGACCGTGGATGAAGTCAGAAACGTCTTCAAGGAAGCCGCGAATGGCGCCATGAAGCGCTACCTGCAGTACAACGAGGACCCCATCGTCTCTGTTGACATCGTGGGAAATCCGCACAGTTCAATCGTCGACGGACCCCTCTGCTCGGTCATCGGCGGCACCATGGTCAAGGTTCTGGCCTGGTATGACAACGAGTGGGGTTTCTGTCAGCGTGTGATTGACCTTCTCAGACTCATGATGAAGACCTGAAGAAGGAAGGGGACCGTCGGAACCGAAGAATCCAGAAAGGGGACTCGGAGATGCTGAGAAAGCTCAGCGTGAGGGATCTTCCTCTCTCGGGAAAGAGAGTACTTACCAGAGTCGATTTCAACGTTCCTCTCGACAAAGAGGGGAACATCTCGGATTCGACGCGTATTGAAGCCTCCATGCCTACCATTCGCTACATGGTTGAGAAGGGCGGGCGAATAGTCCTGATGTCTCATCTCGGCAGACCGAAGGGCAAGGTCGTTGCAGGGATGAGCCTGGCCCCGGTGGCCGATAAGCTCCGGAGTTTTCTCCGCAAAGACGTTCTGTTCGCAACGGATTGCATAGGCGATCCCGCAATGAAGGCGGCGCTCTCCCTCAAGGACGGAGACGTTGCATTGCTGGAGAATCTCCGATTCCATCGGGAGGAAGAGGCCAACGACGAAAAATTCTCGCGCGAACTGGCTTCGCTCGGAGAGGTCTACGTCAACGACGCCTTTGGTTCGGCCCACAGAGCCCATGCGTCTACGGTCGGTGTGACCAGATACATCAGTCTGTGCGCGGCCGGCTTTCTCATGCAGAAGGAGGTCGAGTATCTGGGAAAACTCCTGGAAGAGCCCAAGCGACCTTTCGTGGCGGTGTTTGGCGGTGCGAAGGTGTCGGACAAGATCGGCGTCGTTCGGAACCTCGTTGACAAGGTCGACAAGATCCTCATAGGTGGGGGCATGATGTTCACGTTTCTGGCCGCCAAGGGATTGAAGATCGGGCAATCGATTCTGGAAGAGGAGAGCATTCCCGTTGCCAAAGAGATAATGGAGAGAGCCAGGAACAAGTCCGTTGAACTCATCCTGCCCGTTGATTGCGTCGTGTCCCCCTCCGTGAAAGACGCCGCCGAGACCAGGATCGTCCCCGTTGAAGAAATCCCCGAAGGACTTGCCGGTGTTGACATAGGTCCTCGCACGATAGAGCAATTCAGGGGAGCCCTGGCCGGTGCCAAGACAGTGCTTTGGAACGGACCGATGGGCGTTTTCGAAATAGAAGCCTATAGTGCCGGCACGGAGGCCGTGGCTCGCATGCTCGCAGAAGCCACTTCCTCGGGTGCGACCACGATCGTCGGTGGAGGGGATTCCGCGGCGGCGATTGTCAAGGCCGGCTTGGAGAATAGGGTCTCTCACGTGTCCACCGGTGGTGGGGCTTCTCTTGAGTTTCTTGAGGGTCTGGAACTCCCCGGGGTGGCCGCCCTCACAGACAAGCGTTGACAAAGGAAAGAGGCCATGCGGAAAAAGATCGTAGCAGGCAATTGGAAGATGTATAAAACCCCCGGCGAAGCCGTTTCTCTGGTGACACAGATCATCGCGTCCGCTCCTCCTCGTTCGGATCGTGACGTCGTGCTCTGCCCTCCGTTCACGGCTCTTTCCCGCGTGTCACAACTGCTCAAGGGCTCGCGTATCGAGCTGGGAGCGCAAAACCTGCACTGGGAGAAGGAGGGGGCCTACACCGGAGAGATCTCCGCGCCGATGCTCAAAGAGCTGGGATGCGAATACGTGATTGTGGGACATTCTGAGCGCAGGCAGTACTTCGGCGATGACGATTCGGTCGTTGCCAAGAAGCTTGGGGCGGTGCTTGCGGAGGGAATGACGCCCATCCTCTGCGTCGGCGAGAAGCTGGAGGAGAGAGAGGCAGCGAGAACGGAAAGTGTGCTTGAGTCGCAGATCAAGGGAGCTCTGGGCGGCTTTGACGCAAGGCAACTCGTGGACCTGGTGGTTGCATACGAACCCGTCTGGGCGATAGGGACGGGTAAGACAGCCACGTCGGAGATGGCTGTGGGAGCTCATAAATTCATAAGGAAGCTGCTTGACACCATGTTCGGGTCTCCCTTCGCAGAGCAAACCCGAATTCAGTACGGGGGAAGCGTCAAACCGGAGAACGCTTCCGAACTCCTTGGGGAGTCCGAGATTGACGGAGCACTCGTAGGTGGGGCGAGCCTCAAGGCCGATTCGTTCCTGAGAATCGTCGCCGCCGGTTGAGAGTGCGAGGTGCGATGCGGGCCGGCCGGGGCGACCGCCCGGCGACGGTAAGGCCCGTTGACGCGAGGGAGAATTTCTGTTAAAGTAAGGTGTTGTTGTAGAATTGGGTTGGCGTACCGTTTTTTGTTCATGATGGGGGTCTGACGTGTTTGCCTTCTTATTGGTTCTTCACTTGCTGATAACCGCTGCTCTGGTCATTGTCATTCTGCTTCAATCTGGCAAGGGAGGGGGGCTCGCCGGAGCATTTGGGGGGGGAGGCGGCAGCCAGACGATTTTCGGCGGCAGGGGTGCTGCGACTTTCTTGAGCAGGTCTACCGCCGTGCTGGGCGCCGCGTTCATGCTCACTTCCATGAGCTTGGCCCTGCTGACGACTAGGGGTCCAGTGAAGCGAGAGCGGAGCGTGATTGAGAACGTCATCAGGAAGGAGAGGGCGTCACAGCCCGCCCAGACACCACAAGGCGGAGTTCCTTCAGGGAGTCTTCCTGCGGGGAGAGTTCCGCTTGGGCAAACTCCAATCGGCGGTTCTTCTCAGTCGACGTCTCCGGCCGGTACTCAGTCAACCGTGACTCCGGGAACGGGACAAGTGGCCCCGGGAGCCGGTGTAGTCCCTAGTCAGACGGCGCCTGCTGCCGGGACGACGCAACCGACCCAACAGAAGAAGCCAACCGGAACATCGGCTACCGGAAAATAGACGCCCTAGCTTCCCACGTGCGGGGATGGTGGAATTGGTAGACACGTACGTTTGAGGGGCGTATGGGTAACCCCGTGCGGGTTCAACTCCCGCTCCCCGCACCATAAATCCCATAACTGCTTGTCGCCGTGTAAGTTGGCACGACAGACACTTTTCCTTTTCGCATCCCCAATCAACAGTGACCGATCATCGTACACGCTCCCACTTCCGCACTGTAACTGAGTCTCTAACAGCGAGCATTTCGTAGATTGAACCGTCTGTCCCTACAATCCAGGGCCCCTTGCCGTAGGTTAAAGTCGAGCGTTCATACCTCGGGAAGTCAATCACGGCGAGCATTCTTCCATCTGGAGAATATTTGCTTATCCTTTCGGACGAAGCAGTATCTGTGACCACGAAACTCTGTAGATAGACATTACTCAGACTATCTGTCCCCAAAGAGTCTCCCGGTAACTCTGCCCAGCCTTTGACCAACTTGCCTTCGTCATCAAACAGAATCGGGTTCCCTTTTACATCCACCTTGCTGTTGCACCGCGCGAAGGACCGAAAAGGACCTGTGGATGCAAAGATCCCTTCCCGCAAACTCGACAATTGGCTAGAGTCAGGGAGAACTCTTCCCCTTTCCACGAGCTTTATTGATTTCGTTGCGCGCCAATCGGCTAAATAGACATTCTCATGTTGATCCGACACAATCCCCGCCGAATTGAACTGCGGATACCCCTCTTCCGAACGGCAGAAACTCCAAGGCACTGCGACTGGCACATTTCTCACTGAATCCACGCCTGCTGCCTTCAAGAACACCCTATATCTGTCCTCCGCATCAGAAGTCTCGCAGAGAATGTATATGTCGCCGTTAGGGGGCAGAGTCATGTCCGTGGGAAACAGTAGGTCAACTTGCCAGGCCACGGCCTTGATCGTGTCCACGAATGCTCCATTATTTCCGTAGACCTTTATGTTTCCTTTCACCCCATCATATATGTAGATGTTCCCATCGGCGCCCATAGTGAAAAATAGAGCCCCGAGATAATTCCCATCGTATCCGTAGACCTTCTTCAGTCCGAATTCACTCTCCCCGCCACCGTACTGAGCCTGAATGAGGTTTCGGGGTCTGTAATTCTCGGCCGACAACGCGGTAGCAGGAATGAGCAAGGCCAAACCCAGCAACGCCGCGATCGATACCAGTCTTGTATTGACTCTCGAACAATCCATCAGCCACACCTCCTTAACTCGGAGAACTGGCGGATAACACGCACCCTAGCCCAGGATGGTGATCAAGATACAGGTGCTTTACACTAAACGCCCAGAGAAGCTCAGGAGCGATTCGGGGGACACCGATACACTATACTCTCCGATTCCTGTGCTTTGGGTCAACGCGTGACACGAGAGCACGGGATCCGTTCAAAATCCCTGACAGTTTTGCCTGAAGTTGGTCCTGTCGCAACATGGGTGAAATCCCGCTCCCCGCACTGAAAAATCAGTAAGCCCGAATTTGTGATTCAGCCTCTAAACGCTGCCGTCTCTACTCTGTGCCTCCCTCTAGAAACGCACGTGCTATTTGCAGTTACTGCTTCTCTGGGTCTTCTGCCAACGACTTTCGGTGAGTGTACAGCTTGGGGTCCTCGGGATGGGAGCCTGACACCGCACCTTCTACTCCGGCCTTCTGGGTTGGTTTTCCGCTCCGATCCGAACATCTCGGCGCTCCCACTGAAAGAATCTTCCGGATTGCGGGCACAGCGTGCGGTTCTCTTTCCTCGTTCCCGACTCTGTGATAGCATGTAGTTGGGAATCTGTTGTCACTGTAGTTGCAGATTATCTCCTAAGATCCCCAACAGGTAGTGCTCTATGGCTGACGGATCCGCATTCACTCCACGGCAGAAGCCCGAGATTCAGGGCGGCATGGTCTCCGTCTTCTGTCGGACGCGGGCAAGGGTGTCCGAAAATGGCACGTCGTGATTTGACCTTTCGCGTTTTTGTTAGTTCCACTTTCAGCGACCTAATTGTCGAACGGAATGCGCTTCATGAGCGCGTATTCCCTAAGCTGCGTGAGTTGTGCCTTCAGCATAGCTGCCGCTTTCAGGCGATTGACCTGCGTTGGGGTGTGAGCCAAGAAGCGACGCTGGACCAGCAGACCATGAACATCTGCTTGCAGGAGTTGGAGCGCTGCCGATCAATCACCCCCAGACCGAACTTCATGGTGCTCCTGGGCGACCGTTATGGTTGGCAGCCTTTGCCGCCACAGATCGAAGCCGGAGAGTTTGAAGCAATTCTGGAATGGGTCTCGCCCGAGGAAAAGAAGCTTCTCCTCTGGGGTGATGATCAACCCAAGGGTTCAAAGGGTTGGTATCGAAAGGATGAGAACGCGGTTCCTGCCGAATACTGTCTCAGGCCACGTGAGCTCAATGTTCCAGAGAATGTGACTGATAAGGAGAGACGGGGGGCCTTAGACCGAGAGGCCAAGGAATGGGAAGAGACAGAAAGGATGTTGCGGTCAATTCTCCTTCGGGCTCTGGACCAGCTTGGCTGGCCCGAGGGTGATCCCCGTCGCATCAAGCATGAGTACTCAGCCACGCACCAGGAGATAATAGACGGGGCGTTACGTGTGCCAGATGCGCATGAGCACGTGTACTGCTTTTTCAGGGAAATTGAGGGGTTGCCAATAGAGTCAAGCGCAAGAGGTTTTATTGACCTTGACGAGACCGGACATCTGGATAGTGATGCGCGTGGGAAGCTACAAAGTCTCAAGCAAAGCATGCGTGATCTCTTGCCCGGCAACGTACGTGAGTACAAGGTGGGATGGGCTGGACGGGGCGTTACGACAGAGCATTTGAACGAGCTCTGCGATGACGTTTACAGTGGGTTATCGCGCGTGATACTGGAACAGATCCGGACACTTGAGAAGGTAGATGAGCTGAAAACGGAAATCGAAGAACATGAGTCCTGGGGTAAGGAACGCGCGCGATTTTTCACCGGTCGAACAAGCATCCTACAACGAATAAGTGATTACCTGAGAGGCACAGATACTCATCCGTTGGCTATCTTCGGTGTGTCTGGTTCTGGCAAGACAGCGCTGATGGCACACGCGGCACAAAAAGCGCGGGAGATGCTTCCCGGTGCCCGAGTCGTCGTGCGTTTCATAGGTGCTACCCCGGGCTCATCAGACGGGCGTTCCGTGTTGGAAGACGCCTGTCGTCACATATACAGAGTATTCGATTTTGAAGAACAAAAACAGAACCTCCTTATTGACGTGCGAGAGATTGGTGAAGAGGAACATAAGAAACGGCAGCGTATTAAGGACGAGTATTCCATCCCCACGGAGTTTCAGAAGCTTTGCGTAACTTTCCAGGAGTTCGTTGCGAAGATACCACGGTCAGAGAGCCTAATCCTCTTTCTGGATGCTTTGGAGCAACTTTCCGAAAGTGACGACGCGAGAAGCCTCTCCTGGTTACCCACTGAACTGCCCCCGAATGTGCGCCTCATTGTTTCATGCCTTGTGGGCAAGTGTCTCTCAGTGCTCCAGGAAGCGCTGCCCGCTGCAAACCTTGTGGAGTTGGGGTCAATGGAGCCTCAAGAAGGTGAGAGACTCTTGGACCTCTGGCTCCAAGATGCCCGAAGGACTCTTCAGCCTCGGCAGGGGACAGAGATCTTGGCGAAGTTCCGGAAATGTGCTCTCCCTTTGTATATGAGACTTGCATTTGAGGAGGTCAGGCTCTGGAAGTCTCATACCGAACAGAAAGAGCTGGGTCTCGACATAGGAGGCGTCATCGGCAACTTATTCCAACGGCTTTCGTCGGATGCGAACCACGGGAGAGTGGTGGTTTCGCGCAGCTTGGGATATCTGGCCGCTGCGAAGAACGGCCTCGCCGAAGATGAATTGCTGGACATTCTGTCCCAGGATGAAGAGGTTGTGGCAGACTTCCTGCGCCGTTCGCCGCGGTCGCCGCGTGTTAAGCAGCTGCCTGTTGCCGTGTGGTCGCGCCTGTACTTCGAGCTCAAACCATACTTGACCGAGCGGCGCGCCGATCGGACGTCCCTGCTTGGGTTCTATCATATGCAGGTGCGACAGGTCGTGACGGAAAGATACCTGCAGCGTGAGCGGGAACAGATAGTCCGGGACGGGCTGATCCAGTACTTTGGCTGTCAGCCTCACCAGCTAGTTGATTCCGCGGGAGGCAAGGCACCCAATGCTCGCAAACTCTCGGAATTGCCCTTTGCCCTTCGACGGTCATGCAGATGGATTGAGCTATCTGTGCTCTTGACCGACTACGATTTCGTGGAAGCCGAGGTGCAAGCCGGAATGGTCATCGATCTCGTCGGACACTATGGCGAGATTCTGGCAGCAGGGACGTCGCGGCTGGAAGGGCAGGAGGAGGTACAACTCAGAGCTTGGGCTAACTTCGTGAGGAGCTCGGCTCACCTGCTACTACGCGGCGATGACCCATTTTTTCAGCTGGCCCTTAACCACGCCGATCGTGGCCCCGTGGTTGCCGCGGCTGAGGAGAGGGCTAGATATCATCCGGGACCGTGGCTCCGCCTGCTCAACCGACCTGTGCAGGCACAGTACCCGGCATGCTTCCGCACACTGGAAGGCCACACGGACGGCGTTAGTGCACTAGCCTTGACGCCGGATGGTCGCAGGATTGTCTCCGGTAGCGCTGATCGAACCTTGCGGCTTTGGGACCTTGAGAGCGGGCAATGCGTTCGTACCTTAGGAAAAGACATCGAGACGATAGAGTCCCTTGAAGTCTCGCCGGACGGTCGGCGCGTGGTTTCAAGTTGCAGATACAGAACGGTACGCGTGTGGGATCTCGAAGGTGGACGGTGTTTGCGCACTTACCGCGGGGGGTGGGGAGTGACCGAAAAGGTCACTGTCACTCCGGACGCCCACCTGGCGATATCTTACAGGGTGGACAGACGATTGACTAGGTGTGGTGGCCCTTTGAAACTGGACGGCACTTTGCGGGTGTGGGACTTGGATGTGGGTGACTGCGTGCGTAGCCTGGTTGGGCATCGTGAGCGGGTCCGAGCTGTTGTGGTAAGCGCAGATGGGCAAATCGCGCTCTCGGTCGGAGAGGATGGCATCAGGGTTTGGGCGTTGCGTACGGGCCAATGCCTGTGGCTCCTGGGGCGGGCCTCGACCTGGGTGGTCGCGATGACGCCGGACGGCCACCGCGCGGTCACGTGCAGCTTTGGGGAAGAGGCTCTGCGTATCTGGGATCTCAGTAGCGGGAGATCTTTGCAGACGTTCATAGGACAGTCCAGTGTGCGTGCCGTTGCCATCACGCCCGATGGACGGAGGGTCGTCTCAGTTGGGTTTTTGGACAAGATGTTGCGCGTTTGGGATACAGAAAGCGGCGCGTGTGTGGGCACGATAGGCGCAGCCCCTGACACCACGACTCTGGCCATCAAACCTGATGGAGGCTTCGCCGTGTCAGGAGGGTGGCGCGGGACAATCAAGGTCTGGGATCTGAGTACCGGTGAGGACGCCCACGTGAATCTAGGTCATCGCAAGAGCGTTGAGACCGTAGTCGTCACACCAGACGGGCGTATGGGCGTATCCGGGGGCTCAGGGAGTACGCTGCGGATATGGGATTTGGGTACAGGTGATTGCGTGCGCGTGATTGAGTGGACAGGGGTAGCAGAAGCAATTGAAGTGACGCCGGACGGGACGCGGTTGGTGTTGTCGGGCGAGAATCGCCTGAGTCTATGGAATCTCGAAACAGGAGAGTGCATTAAGCGGTTGTCGGGAGACACGAATTGGGCAGACGTGATCGTCGTTACCCCGGACGGAAGGCGTCTTATCTCAGGTGGATCCGATGGAGGTGTGAGGGTCTGGGATCTGCACACCGGAGAGCACCTGCAGGTCCTCGAAGGGCACACAGACTGCGTCCGAACCCTGGTGATCACCCCTGATGGGCGGCAGGTGATTTCCGGCAGCGATGACAAAAGCGTCCGAGTGTGGGATGTCGAAAGCGGCGAATGCGTGCGTGAACTGATAGGCCACACCGATGCAGTCGAGGCAATCGCCCTGAGTCCAGACGCGGGTCGCCTGGTCTCGGCAGGTGGCTTCGATCTTACGCTACGCGTCTGGAACCTAGAAAGTGGCGAGTGCTTGCACATACTCCAAGGGCACAAGTATAGAGTCAAAACCGTCGAGGTCACGCCCGACGGAGAGCAGGCAGTCTCTGCCGCACTTGACGACACTGTGCGGGTATGGAACCTACAGAGCGGAGAGTGCTTGCATGCATTGGCCGGACATAGAGACAGAATAATCGCAATTGCCGTTAGCCAAGACGGGAGGCACCTTGTTTCCGGTGGAATGGACGGCACCGTTAGGGTATGGGATTTGGTTGCGGGGAGACAGATTGCCTGCTTCTCCGGCTGGGGGTATGTAAGGGCCTGCGCCCTGAGCCCGGACTGTCGTCGCATCCTCGCTGGTGGTGAAAGCGCTCTGGTGGGCCATGTTTTCTTGCTTGCGCTCGAGAATGCTGTCCACGATCCGTTGATCGCTACGGGCTGGCGTTCAACGGTCAACTCACGTCATGTGATGCGTTGCCCACATTGCCGTACTTGGTCCGCGATTTCAGAATCTTACCTCGGCGCAACGCTAAGGTGCCCCGTTTGCCACCGTCTCATCCGGCTCAACCGCTTCACTATCAGTGGAAACTATCGTCCTATCCAGGCCGCTTGGCGCAGTCGGCAAACCTAATGCGGCTACGCCCAATAGGATTGAGGACCTAACTGGAAGGCCAACTGTAAATACGATTACGACTCAGCGCTCGCCAGACCGCCACATCATTTCCTGACTCTCAGTTTTCTCTCACCCTGTGCGACGAGGCCACGGGATCCGTCCAGAATCCCCGACAGTCTTGCCTGTAGTCGCTCTCGTCGCAATATGGGTGGAATCCCGCTCCCCGCACCAGCCGCTTTGCGACTGTAGGTGGATCCCAATATCCCTAACGGTTTATGAAGAAACCCCTGAGGCATAAGAGATGAACACCCTAACAGTTCGCCAGGGTTGTGGCATTGCTCAACCCCTATGTCTGCCGGCGGATATCGAGTCCAACCTTAGCTAGGAACTCTGGTATATTGCGCACCGTCTCTCTATCCCACTTCTTGACGTCTTCAGAGAGTTTGGTCCAAGGCACAAGATAAGGACTGATCTTCTTGGTCACATCCCTCTCTTGACCTAATTTCCAGCCTTTCGAAAGCCTCTCGACATTCCACCGAGCATGTTCCATCTCAGCCATAAGTTCGACCTCATCGCTAGTGAACGTCATTACCGCAATATTGCGATCAGTAACTCGGTGCACTGTGCAGCCAATCCGCTGCAGTTTCTCAAAAACGTGATCGGCCTGCTGCAGGTTAGAATCTCTAAGATCGCTCGCCAACTTTCCCCAATCTGCCATGGCCGGATCCTGGCCCGCCATGCTATCACAGCGAACTCGACGGTAGTTCTCGTGGATTGCCTTTGCGATGTTCTCGCGAATTGTGCGCTCCACGGCTTGGCTTCTGGAGCCGATGAATGTTCGTGCGGTCATCGTATCCACAGGCAGAGGGAGTAGTGAACTTGCGGTTCTCCATTCATCGTCTACCGGCAATCTCGCTGCTTCACCGCCACTGCCTTCTACAATGCCAACGACCGCACCAAGAGCTAACGCTATTCTGTACTCCGCCGCAGCTATGCTACCGCCGCCGATGCCAAGCACCTTGACGCTCGACGGTTTGATATCCGATGTCACAATGTCAGTCCAATACTGTAGAGCCTCAAGCGGACTGTATCCCGTCCCATCTGAGTGACGCATCTCCACCGGTGATTTGTCGCTGAGAATACCCGGTGACTCGTCCGCCGGGACGTACCCGATCATTGTGATACCAGTGCCATGCTCTTTGTAGATATCCACAAGTGCAGGCTCTCCTCCGTCTGCGTTGAGACGTGAAACAACGGTTCCGTTGAAACCCCGAAACGCATCGAGCAGAAGTTGACGATAGCCCTGGGTCTCCTGCTCAGAGCCGGAGTTGACTCCGCCAACCAGTACGATGACAGGGCCTGTAATCGTACTGGCAGCCTTCGAGGCTAGAGCCTTGAGTCTTTCCAGGGATTCCTTTGAGGGAAACTTAATTGCCTGCCCGAGCAGAAGGAGTCTTCTTGCCCACTCGTACCCCTGCAGCTTGTCCCCGAAAACCGCGAGCCTATCCAGAGAACGAAGCGAAGTCTCTATCATGAATGCCGCCGTGCTTAGCTGCACGGCTCGGGCATAAGCGGCTAGACTTTCGTAGGGCATCCCAAGCAGCAGGTAGAACTTCCCAATGTCATAGAAAGCCCAAGGTAGGTTCATACCCACATCGGCTTGATCGTGGCATCTGGCAATCGCACTGTCTATCGCAGGACGTAGCAATCCCACCATTGCAACGTCTGCGCGACGCAAGAGCTCACATTCAAGATAGTTTCCCAGAGGATACGGATCAGACGGGTCAAGTTCAAAGGCCTGGCGGTACAGTTCACGCGCCTTCTCGTCATCAATCCCTTTCCACGTGCCCGCCAACGAAGCCAGAGCATCGGGGTCTTTGTTGGGTGGCGCGGCAGCCGCCTCAAGATATTTCTGTCCGTTGCGGTATTCATCACTACCCGGGTTTGCCTTATGTAACTTGCACATTGCCATTCCAAGGTCTCTGAGGATTGCATGGTTTCCCGATTCGGCATATCTCTTGAGCACGCTTATTGCCTTTTCAAAGTCATCGAGGGTGATGGCTAGCTTCCCGATACGAGCAGCAAGGTCGGCGTTACCCGCATCATGTTCCAGGATGATCTCGAGAAGGTCGATCTCCTCGCGCATTGTTTCCTTAGTCATGTAAGCCCCGTAAGTGGCAGAGTAGCGTTGAAGAGCCGACTGGATTCTTGCAAATGAATTGTCGGTTTGCTCGAGCATGCCGGCCAGCGCCGATAGCTCTCGCTGCCACTTTTCGGGAATCTTGAAGGCGCCCTTGTAGGCTCTGTCATGAGTGAAAACCGCCCAGGCGTGTTCAAGTATCGTCTTTACCTGTATCTCCGCTTTGAGGCCGAGAGTCTCTTCCGGGATTTCAACGTCCACGTCCCCGGTCGGAAAGACACCCGGCCTCAATCGAACCACGTAGTGGACGGAACGATAACCAAATTCAGCAGGCTTGAGCCGTTGTGCTACGTCGATAGTATTCTCCCAGTCAATGTCAAAGTGCCGTTCAATGAACTCACAGACGGCCCTGACTTCGGCAAGCGTGGGGAGTATCACTCTAGCGCCGCACAAGTCCGTTATCTGATTGACAGGATCCCTGTACTTGTTCTTCTTCCGCTGGATCTTTTCCCCAAAGCTAGCGACTGACTTTGGTCGTGTCTGTACGATGGCTAGCGGCGCGTACTTCTTCGCGGCTTTCTCGAGCACCACTTGGAGCATGTTAGCGTACTTCTGGTAGCGCCCATGTATAGATTTGTATTTCTCTATCTGACTTTTGGCCCATTCCTCTTCTTTAGATTTGGTGCTTTCTTCCATCTGAACGTTCCTCGTGGTTTCGGTGCTTTCCGATGACTATCTATAATCGGAGAAAATGGTTTTCGATCTTACTGCTGCCATCTTGGGAAACGGTCAACTTTCCTCGGCTTGAATGTAGTTCTTAGCAAACACTCTGAATTGATCCACCAGATCCATGTCCGCAAGATCATGAGGATCGACCCAGATGTATTCGTCGTGCTCGCTGCTAAGGCGGACCTCGCCGGATTCTACAATACCTTCTAGAATCAAGTATGCAACTCTAGTCGTAGGCGACTCGTACTCGGACGCTCCCAGAACACGTTGAAGTGAAACCCGCAGGCCGGTCTCCTCGGCAACCTCGCGCAGCAGCCCCTGTTCAAAGCTCTCCCCACTGTCAACTTTACCGCCGGGTAGGTCCCACCTCCCAGGGCTTCCCCTGGAACTCAACGAACGCTTGAGGAGCAGACAGCGTCCGTTGTTATCACGAAGCAGGACCTTGGCAGACAACCTAATCGGTCTTGATGACATTACGTGCTCCCAATTGGTGACTGAAATCCGTTTATTGGATTCCGGGTCCTCAGAGGCGTAAGTTGCGATACAAGGACTGCTCAGCACATCGGCCCGGACCGTTGCATCCAGCTTCTCAAGCCGGAAGGATTAGCACTATTCTTCGTTCTCAACGATAATGGCCCTGCTTTCGGACAGGGAAGCAGGTTAAGAGAATACTCTACCACTCCCGCGAACTGTTGGCCAGCCGTCTTCTTTCCTTATAGGTACTCGTGCGCACATTAACGCTCTCTTCGCTACTCATTGCATGGCCTGCAGACAGGATTTCCAGTTCTTCTCAATCATCTTGGTACTAGGGTGGTTGGGTCCCAGGATCTCTTCAGCTATTCCCAGGGCATGTTTGTATAGAGGCTCGGCCTCGGGATAGTTACCCTGGGCATAATAGAGCAGGGACCTCCCCCCACAAAAATGATCCACTCATAATGTGAGTTTTCTGGCAAGATCTCTGTTTCTGGAAGGGGGTTTCGTCCATGAGGAAGTCGAAGTTCAGCGAGGAACAGGTTGCGTTTGCGTTGCGGCAGGCGGAGACGGGCACGCGGGTGGCGGAGGTCTGCCGGAAGGTGGGGATCAGTGAGCAGACGTTCTTTCGATGGAAGAAGAAGTACGGAGGGCTTGGAGTTTCGGAGCTCAGGCGTCTGAAGCAGCTCGAGGAGGAGAACCGTCGGCTCAAGCGCATGGTGGCGGACCTGAGCCTGGATAAGCAGATGCTTCAGGATGTGCTGTCAAGAAAGCTCTAAGGCCAGCCCAGAAGCGTGAGCGCGTGGAGCATCTGCAAGAGGCGTATTGGGTGAGCGAACGGCGGGCATGCGATGTGGTGGTGATATGGCGATCGTCACATCGGTACTGTTCGCACGGGAGAGACGACGGAGCCTTGCGGATGCGGATCCGGGAGATCGCAGAGACGCGGTTTCGGGCGTTAACGATAGTCGATAATTATAGTCGGGAGTGCCTGGCGATTGAAGCCGGTCAAAACATCACGGGAGCGGAAGTCGTCGCCGTCGTGCGGCGGCTCGTGAAGGAACGGGGCGTTCCTGATCGCATACAATGCGACAAGGGGAGTGAGTTTATTTCTAAGGTTTTGGATAAGTGGGCCTATGAGCATGGAGTCACGATGGATTTCTCGAGACCCGGCAAGCCCGGTGACAACGCGATGATCCAGTCGTTCAATGGAACGTTTCGGGATGAATGCCTGAATGTGAATTGGTTCTTGTCAATGGAGGATGTTCGAGAAAGAATAGAGAGGTGGCGCGAGGAGTATAACATGTTTCGACCTCATAGCTCGCTCGGTGATTTGACGCCACGGCAGTTCGCCGAGCAGTTCGCTGTGAGCTCGCAAGGTCAGAAAACTCTACTTTTGGCTGGACGGGGTAAGGTCAGAATGGGTTGAACCCAGTGGCTTGCGACGCAAGCGATATCGTAACAGAGGGCCTGGCACTCTTGCCTCGCTCGGGCGACGGCACTACTCCCGTTTAAGCTCCCTCTTCCAAATCATGTCGAGAAATCTGTCAAGTAGTCCAGATGAAACGAAAAGATTCACAGCTTTAGTAGTTTCGTGGGCGAGATTACCCCAGAGTGCTACCCGCCTGTCTCCCTGGTCCATGGAATGCTGAACGGTTATTCTCTCCTTACTGACTGGGTCTCTTGGGAGCGCTTTAACAATATCCGCGGTCAATTTGTTGCTGACCGGCCCCCCGATGGCAATGAGCGGACATCTCATGAATTCCTGTTCTGCGAGCAGCCCCACGTCCGTGACCACACAGGCAAACTCCATTTTCTCGGGACTGCCTTTGCGATTGATTTCGTTCCTCAGCTCTGTTGCGTCTTCTCCATCGTGTATCTGTGGAAGGATCATGGCGCCTACAACTATCAATATGCTCTTCCTCCAATCCGGCCGCCTCTCCCGAAGCAGTTCACCAACGTTCACTGTCCAGCCCGGATGCTTGTAGAGGGGATCTATCCCATGGATGTCGCATAGAAGATCCCGTGCCTCGGGAATCTGAAGGTGCTTCCAGTATTCCATGGCCCTCGCAAATGCCACTACTAGCCCCGCTTCTGCGGGGGAGTGAGCCATCGAATCCTGACCAGCATGAGATGCTGAAGTAATCTCTTGTGACCCAGCCGGCCGAACCCCCAACTCAAGCAACCCTCTTTCTATGCGAGGAAGAATGGCCAGCACACCCTCTGGTGGGATTCTGATTGAGACGGCAGCCCCCAGACACTGCGCCAGGTCAGGCTTGCGTTCCTGAAGCTCAGCGTGAGTGATGTCGCGAAGGACGGGAATAAAAGGCTTACCCTGTTCATAAGCTCTGACAACTTCGTTCGTGGTGTGGGAAGCACGGGCACGAAGGAAATCCTGGGAGATTACCACCAGAACAACTCTGGCCTGATCGATTGCCTCTCGCACCTGAGTTAGGTAAGTAACCCCGGGAAGGGCGTCACGTTCGTAATACCAGGTCGTATAGCCTGCTTTCTCCAGTCCCTCAGCAAGTTGCTTTACTACGTCGGAGTTTTTCTCAACGTAACTGACGAAAATATCAGCCTTGCGGAGTCTCGAATTCGACATTGGCTTAGCCTCACCCTGAATAGGTGTCTATACACCACATGAAATCTACATAGCGCTCAAGTCCGTGTCAACCTGTTGAAACGGTGGAAAGCGCTGGAGCGCTCTTTGACAATACCAAAGTTGCATCATCTCACTGACTCTTTCCTTCACTCTGATGAGGCCAGTAGTGGAGCTCACAAATGCGTTGTAGCTTCCACAACCTGCTCGGGATGTAACTAGCTCGGCTGCTAGGCTTCGAACAACGATCGCTATGGCCGAAGCACTTGAAACCTGAATATCACCCGCCAGTCCTGGTTTTCCAGAAGCATCAGCTCGTTGGCTTCTTCCAGGGAACCGACGAGCGTCTCCCTGTCTTCTGATTGCTCTATTCGCCCCGTAATTCTGGTCAAGTGGTCGACCATGTGTCTATATCGCTCCGAGTTTCGTAAGTACTCGCGGTGAATACGAATGCTTGCGATAGCAGCGCCAGCCGCCGGCAGAACTATAGCCCAGGACGCCAAGATATTCGTAAGAGTAGCAAGCTCTGGTCTCCAGTTGGCTTCGAGCCTGCCCGCATGGACGATTGCGACCACTAGCGTCAACGCGAACACCATCGCTCCGGCACTGGCAAGCCGAGTGTGCTTTGCCCTCTGCCTCACGCTTTTGCTCTTATAGAAAGAGATTTGGTCTTCTATCCATGCCGCCAGCAAGAAGTTTCTAAGATTCTCGAATGAGACTGTGGGGCTCGGGTCTCCCTTGGGCCGTGCGTCCCAAATCGACGCAAATGCCTTAACCATCCAGTCATCTGGCCTGTACGATAGGCTCAGGGGTGGTGGTGCAGTTTTGGGAGGCTCGCATTCTATGCCTGCCACCCACAAAAAAATAGCGGCACGCAGACGCTCTGCCACAAATCTATAATCAATCCATTTGCGATGCCACTCACGCCGCCAGGAAAGCGCCAGTAACACGAGAATGGCCGCAATCTCACCAACCTCAACCCAAAGTAGGGCAGGGCGAAGCGGAAATAGAAGCGCTTGAACTGTCACTGTTGCCACTGCAGCTGCCGCCAGAAGGTAGATTGCAACTCCTGCGTTCACATGGTAGGTCTGGTAGTGAGCGGCCAGGAAATCGGCACGTGCGTATTGAGAGACCATGTTGTCATGTAACGGCTTCAGAACGTCTGGCGGAAGGGTGTAAGGCGCCCCCGTTCGACCCGGAATGCCGAACTCAGCCTCAACTGCCGACATACTCCTGGTGCTGCCTAAGCGCTCGCCATTATAGGCGTCCAGATGCCTAAGAGAGTCAAGCGCATGATCCTCGCTTCCCACTCCCTCTGTTTTCTTCTCTTCGTTTATGCGCTCCAGCCTCTCCCTCGTCTTCTTTGTATCTCCTATCTCGCCATTCTCCGAATTGATCCAGAATACGGACCGTCCGGTCTTGAGCGCATATTCCACTATCTCCGCCGTGCCCCCTCGGCCTTCCGAGGGTTTCCCGCTCCAGACGGCAATGAGCACGTCGCAATTGTCGACTACATACTGACCCACCTGCTCATATGCAGCAGGGCGGGGCTCCACAGTCTTGAGGGCGCGTGGTTCAGGGCTTGCCAGACCAAGAAGGCGCTTGAACTCTTCCTTCGATTCTTGTGTCTCGAAGTCTTGAAGATAGTCTTCCTCAGGTAATGGAAGTACTACTTCCAGACGGGGTTGCTGGCTGCCATCGGAGACCGGCCACTGCACAATCTCTGTCGCGACCAGGCGGTCGGCACCCTCGGCTAAAGGTGAAAGCACCACATAGAGGTGCGGCGTGTGATCCAGAAGCTGGTCGATTCGCCGGAGCACGTCCTTCACTTTCCGGCGAAGAAGTTGCTCATTCGCAAGCTTTCTGTGGCCTGTTACGCCCATGCGCACAGTTGTGGGAATAAGGAGTTCCTTCCGATCAACTGACGAATCTGTGACCTTGTTTCTCACAGATAGGCCCTCCCACAGTTCTATGCCTCACGTTGTTCAAACCTGTCCAATGTAGTTAGCTTAAGCTGTCTCACATATGCTATCAGACCATGATTCCATTGCATAGGGAGAATCTCGCGGGCTATTGGTGTCAACGGTTCCGCTTACGCCGGCCTCTCTTGCTTTGCTGGCTGCGGACAATGGTGGAAGGAGCCACGAGCTATGCGATGATTGGGGCTCAGAGGTACTCGCCTCTTGAGAGGCGGTAGCGGATCACGCAATAGGGCATTTGTTGACGTCATTATCGCATTGTGGTATCTTAGAGTCCTGTGTAGACCGCAGAGCAAGGCTGCAAACGCTACAGCAGAAAGGAACGGTGGGAATTGAGAGCATTACTCTGGATAGGTTTGCCGGCACTGGTTGCGATCATTATTGTTGCCGCCCTCGTCCTCTGGGTTCGAAAGCGCCGGGAGGAAGAGGATCTTGCGAATTTCATCGCGGCGAGAGCGGCAAGAGCAGCGAGCCCAGAGGAAGAGCGCAGCAGCGCGCCATCATGCACTTCCAGTTCTCCGCTCACTAGGTAAGAACCGGATTCATGGCGCCGTAGGGCCTGATGTCGTCGGCCCAGTAAGCTTTCATCTCGGGAATATGTGCGAGGCGGACTGGCACAGCTTGATGCTCCGACGCGCCAGTTCCTCTCTAGTGGCGGACATGCTAGACGCGACACATAGAGCGTCAGCCCACACTCGTTCCCCTTGTTCGTGTTGACCGGCATGCCACGCGATGGCACCCTGACCGGTCAGTGCCCGGTACAGCCAAATCCTTATGTCTTTTTCACGGCAAAGGTCGGCAACGCTCTGATACCACTTTAGCGCCTCTGCCGAATCTCCTTGCACATGCGCAAGCGCTCCCAATTCCATTTCGTATTCAGCAAGCAGTTCCCCATGCTGCCGCTTTAGTAGCTTGCTGCCGGCCATCTCCAACCATTTGGCTCCTTCCTTGAGATCGCCCCGGACCAGTGCACACCAGCCCAAAGCCAATCTTGCCTCTAGAGTATAGTAGAGATCGTGCACGCGTTCGGCCTCACACAAAGCTTCCCGGAAAGCCGCGTCCGTTTGTCCAGGAGTCCAGCCTTCAAGCAGTGCCCGGTCGTACTCAAGCCAACCGCGGAGCATGAGCAGCCGCGCCTTTTCAAGATGAACCTGCTCCGTTTCACTGAGCTTGGCCGCGAGTTGCAGATATGAGTCTGTTTCATCGTATCTGCCGGCAGCTTTGTGGACCGTCGCAATCATGCGCGCGGCGGCAACAATGTGCCGGATATCGTGGGCCTGCCGCGCCTGTCGTAGGCCCCATGTCGCTTGGCGCATGACCTCCTCGAATTCGTAGCGCGCATAAGCGACTGTGGCCAGTCCAATCAGATTCGCCGCTGCTTCATCGTGATGGATCGGCATCCCCCACAGACAAAGACGCAGGGCCTGACAATAGCATCGCTTGGCGCTGACCGTGTCCCCATCGTAGAGATGCAACGAACCCAATTCGTGCAGTGCTATCGCCCGAATCCGACGCCCTCGCCACCAAGAGGTTCGGGCCAGTGCGTAATTCAATCTCTCGCGCGCCTCTTGGTATTCTCCTCTCAAGCTGCATATCCTGGCAGCCTGCGTGGCGAGCCCTGCGGCTTGCATCGGACTGTGCTCCGGCTTTTCGAGGTGACGGATCAGGGCGTCGAGACAGTACAGGCCAGTGTTGCCTTCGCCTTGCTCAACCCAGCGGGTTACGAGGTTCATCTCAGAGTCGAACACGAGATGCCTCAGGTCATGCCACCGCCTTGCCTCAACCAGATGCACCGGTAAATGGCGTGTGGCGTAGGGTGACATTGCCTTTGTGTCGGACTCATACTCCTTCCAGCAGGCACTCGCCAGTTGTTGATGCCCGGCCTGCGTAGAAATCGCGTATTCTAGGCTGTATTTCGCCTCCGTGAGCCAGTCCGCAAGACTGGAGTGAAAGAGTCTGATTCCTTCTTCGCGCCACCTTAGAAACTGCGCCAGATCGAGCAGGCCACAGCGGACGCCCGGCTCCTCTCCATTGACAGCACTGACCAGGAGTCTCTCGGGAATCGGTTCACGCGCTGCCACGAGGCAATTGAGCAGCGGCAATATCTTGAGTTCGTAGGCTTTGATGTCCTTGAACCGTTTCTGGAACAGCGAGTAGTACAGCCCTTTCAGTTCCGGGGGGATTGCCCCAATGTCCTGATGGCCCAGGCGTCTCTCCGGATCAGTGAGTGCTTCCAGAACCGTGTGGGCATATAGGAAATTGCCTTCAGCCCGTGTCTGCAGGCGAACGCATGTCGCCTCCAATTCCGAGTCCGACGAAGCGATCGACTCGATCTGAGAAAGTCTCTGTCGGACGTACGCCGCGACGTCCTCCTGATTTCTCTCTCGTTCGGCGCTCAGATCGAGGGTCTTGAAGCGGGCCAGGCGGATGAGAATGCTGGATACGGGTCGGGTGGTAACGACGATTCTAAGCCATGCAGGCAGTGTGTCAGCATGTTCTGCCAACAGGTCAACGATCGTCTCGCCTTCCATGGACGTTGCCTCATCCAGCGAATCCACAACCACTAACCTGGGTCCATCGGGTGCCGGCATCTTGCGGGTCGGCTCGACGATCAACTCCCGGAAGGCATCATTGGCGTTCGGCCGTCGGGCTTGTGGATAGGCCGGTTCGACTGCGGAATCATAGCCCTGCAACTCCGAATAGAATTGGGCAACCAGTGATGTCACTAACTCGTATGGATTGAGCGTACGTCTATTTCGGGTTGTGCAAAAGTGGATGCCGATAACATGTACAGGCCGCGTTTGACACAACCAGGCAGCAATCGCGCTCTTTCCAGCGCCTGGTTCGCCCACGACAACGAACACTCGATCTGACGCATCATGCAACCAGTGACTGATTCGTTGTCTCAGCCAATCCCGTCCCACAAAACCGAATCCGTACTGGGCAATCTCAGGCCCGAAGTCAAGTGGGGTCAGACCACTGACGGTCGGCAGCGCCGGTGGCAACAGGACATCTTCGGCTCCTGCTAGGAATTCGCGCAGGCGACGTAGACCCTCATCATAGTTGCGCGTAAAATCAACCCAGTTCCGACGAACCAGCGGCAATGTGAACTGAGCATCTGGTGAAACTCGTGCCGGAATCACTGGACGTGGCAACACCAGCGCAAACGCCACTTCATCGCGGCAGACGCTATCTTCACGCGTAGCATGTGGCGTCAAGACCGCGACCAGTAGAGACGAATCCAGGATTGCGCGTTCAATGGCAGCGTCCCAAGGCTGGCTGAGCCTGATGCCAGA
The DNA here is from genome assembly GCA_026388185.1 of Candidatus Eisenbacteria bacterium. Taxonomy (NCBI): domain Bacteria; phylum Candidatus Eiseniibacteriota; species Candidatus Eiseniibacteriota bacterium. The sequence goes on from JAPLKG010000008.1 coordinate 349,809, forward strand.
CTCATCCCACCACACTACGTAGCCTGTCGTCTCGAGATCGCGTCTCAGCCGTCCGGCAAAAGCCTCACCGTCTGCGTGACCGTAGCTTATGAATATCTGCTTCACTGCCGCCACCTTCGACTGCACCAACGGAAGCGCCGAATGCCAAGGCCATTCTGTACCCCGCTGCGGCGACGCTGCCCCGTTGATACCCAGAACCTTGACCGTTAATGGAATAATATCAGAGGTCACGGTGTCAATCCAATACTCCATTGGCTTCAGCAGGCTGGATTCCTCCGTGTCTGAGCGGCAGATTTTTGGGTACCACCGGAAAGGCCCTTCCCTGAGCTTAAGAATCGACTAGCCCACGGCAGTTGTAGTTGTGTTGCTGTAGGCACATGATGGATGTCTTCCATTGTGTTAGCGGTATTCTAGTGATATATTGCAGGATGCGCAGTGTGAACGTAGTTGGTGAAGTGAGTCGGCATCCATCAGCACATCGATTTCATGAGTCTGTTCTCGTCCTTTCTGGGGAGTAATTCATGGCAATTACTAAGAAGGAAGTGTTCATCAGCTCGAATTTCGACGAGTTTCCTGATTTGAGAAGAGAGCTGAGGGATCTGATCAACTCCAATCGTATCTTTTCTATGCAAGCAATAGATCTAAATGAAAATCGTGCCATTGGCCGACCCCCCCTCGTAAACAGCATTGATGCAGTCAAACGATCAGAAGTCATGGTTCTTCTTGTCGGTGAACAATATGGCGGAATCCCTTCCGGAGAACATCTTAGCTATTGTCACCTTGAGTATCGTGCTGCTCTCGAGAGCGATTGCGGAAGTGTCATTCTGCCGTATTTTTTTGGCTCTGAACCTGACGGAATGCGAAGAGGCGCGAGCGATCCCAGACTGTCCACCTGGCAGAGAGAGATTCTTGACAACCACACAGTTGCATTTTATCAGACCGCGTCTGTGGATTGGCCTGCTGTTGCTCAGTTGATATTCCAGGATGTTCAGAAAGCGCAGTACGATCTACTAACCGGAACTGATCAGATGGAGGTGGATGCAGCCGATGATACCGACAAGGAGTTCGGAGCTTTGGACCTGGCATCTCTGACCGTCGAAGAGTTAGCGTACCTGGAACGGCGATCTGGCGTCGATCCTTCCAATCTAGGAGAAGAAAAACTGAGGAGCAAGATTGATCTTGCCACAATGCCGGCAAGAGCAGCGGCCTTGGAACAAAGAGCAGAAGCCCTTCGGGCACTCAAGCTCGGAGAACGAAAACTTGCCGTAGAACACCTCCGTCGGGCACTCCAACAACGCCCACTAGACATGGAAGTCAATTACTGGCTTTCTCGTCTTCTAGTTTCAACCGGAAGACGAAAGGAGTGCAAGGAAGCTGTGCAGCTTGCACTGCGCTCCGCAAACCTAGCTACGCATGAAGAGCCCCCGCGTGATGTTCGCGCTGCTGCAGCTTACATAGTAGCATCTCAAGCTGAAGCCAAAATCCGAAATCTGGAGTCAGCACTGAGATACGCGGAAGCGGCCAATCAGATTGCTCCATGGTTTGCGGCCCCTTATATCCAGCTTGCCTGCGTCTATGCTCTGCAAGACGATCTAGACGCGGCCTTCAAATCCGCTGGAGAGGCTTTCAATCGACATCCTGTGAGTATACTGAAGTTAAATCGGGAACCCTTATTCCAACGCGTCTCCCCCCAGTTTCGGGAGTTCAAGCAAGATCTTCGCGGGAAACTGCAGGCGAAATTGAGAGCTATTCTAGACGCAGAGCTACAGATACTCTCAAGCTTGTCCTTGGATCCAGATGCTGAGGTTAGAAAATCTGAGGTCGGCAGTGTCATGGCCAGACTGGGCTCCATGACAATTATGGATTTGGTACATCAAGGGAGATCGTCGGGAAAGAACTGCCTCCGTTGGCTTCAGGGTGAGCTCGTAGAGATACGAACTATGCGGGAGCAAGATGCAAAGCGTGACACCATGAGGCGAGCGGATCTTCTTGCACTCGAAGATCAGTGGACGCAGGAGCATCCTCTCCCAGAAGTCGACCCAAAGGAAGCCAAACCGTACTATATCGTTCTAACGACCATTGTGCTTTCGATTGTAGGTCTATTTGTTGGCATTGGGTTCGGGAAGGCAATGCTATTCGTCGTGCTCTCTCTCTTGGGCATTGCGAATGACATTCGCAGGATTCTTCAACGGAAGGGCAAGAAGCGGCTTGCAGAGGAAGAAAGAAACTCGCTGCTGGCACGCCATAAAAGCAAAGTGGAGGCAGAGAGACGTGACAGGCAGCAAGAAATCGAGAACGAGAAAGCCGAACATCGCCGGCGAATATCTGTGTTTGAAGATAACGTGCGCCTTTTTGAAACGACCGTTGTCAGGTGGAACATGTTCAGCCCCAGCGTTGGAAACAAAGGCGCGAAGCAGGGAGACATAATCAGAGTTAGTGTCCTGGAGCCTGAGCGCGCCGACAAACCCGTAACAGATTCACAGTTGCTTCCTCCGGATCTGCTCGGCTCCGCTCTTATGCCCTGGTTCGCGAAGACTCCAAAGGCTGAGGTGAGCTCGAGCAGGGAGACCTCCGAGGTCCCGAGTGCCGCTGCAGAGCCGCAATATCAACTCTTTCGTATTTTAAGCGCGACCCGCGACAAGGTTGCAGCAGCAAGATGGGCTGTGTACCAAAGCAAGGACTGACACTCGTATCCCCCTCTTGCCAAAGACATAAAGCATTCGGGGTGTGAAGAATGGACCCACTACTTCTGATACTTGATTTGGATAATACCCTGATCTGCACGTGCGAGAAGCCGCTTTCGAGGCCAGCAGATTTCACCTTCGGCGAATACCACATGTATAAGCGTCCTGGCCTAGAGGCATTTCTTGAAGCCTGTCGAGGACAGTTTAGGGTAGCCGTTTGGACGTCTGCTACGTCCTCTTACGCTGGGTGTGTCATCAGTCACCTATTTCCGCCCGGCTACGACCTTGAGTTTCTATGGACGAGAGAGAGATGTACACCCAGGTATAATGCCGAGACTCGCGAGCTAGAGTATCTCAAGGACTTGAAGAAGGTGCGTCGTAGCGGCTATCGCCTCGAAAGGGTATTGATTGTAGACGACAGCCCTGGTGTTCTGCAGCGGAGCTATAGTAACGTGATATCGATCAGGCCCTTTACAGGTTCTGCCGATGATGCGGAGCTTGAGTACTTGCTGCCCTACCTTGACAGGCTATCACATCTTGAGAATGTACGCGTTGCCGAGAAGCGAAGCTGGAGGGGACTGATGAGAGGGCCAGGTTCCACCTAGCCTTGCATCAACCTAACCGTGCTTTCACGATCCTCATTCTCGGGTATCCTGACCCCCGTCGCGCATGAATAGAAGTACCCAATCGTCGAAATGCTTACTGGCAAGCTCAGGAGGTGGCGGAACAAGGTTTGGGGAGACCAATGGCACAGGGTCGATGAAATCCAGCCCTCGGGTTGATAGGGCACATCTCCACTCCATCTCCACCCACTTGGATGCCTTGGCATGGCTCGACCAGAAAAGGTAGAAGATATCCTGGGCCGGAATGACATTCACTAGCTCTTTCGCCCAGTACTGGCCAGATCGAAGTTCCACCGAGTCCACCCAAACCTTGAGCTCGGTTGATGTTTTCTGCATCCCTTGGAGGCGTGCGCCAACTGCCTTCTTATCCTGGCTGGCGTAGCAGACGAATGCTTTGCGATGCCTTTTCTCACTCGAAGCAAGAACCTCCTCCGTCTTCGTGCTGCCAGGGCTGCCCACTTCTACGACAAACGACAACCGTGCGATTTCTAACCCAGCGACACGAATTGAAGCAGTCCCTTGCTTTTCGCCAAGCGATACGCCTTCGGGGGCACTCGCAAGGAACGTCGCATTACCCATGCTCCCAACCCACAGGATGGTATCCTCCGGGTTAGGAATGATGAACCCTTCCAAGTTCAGCACCACCGTTAGCACAGTACCTCTTGAGATCAGAGCGGGACCCTTTGTGCGAAAACGGACCGGCTTTCCCTCCGCTTGCGCCTGCGCTCGCTTGAGAAGCAGTTCACGCTGTTTCTCAAGGTGAGCCCATATGTCGATGACAAACTTAGCTCCTCTCGCAACGACGGGCGGCGATGTCACTGAAAAATGTACTTGGTCAAGGGTCTCCTTAGGAGCTCCCGGTGAGCCTCGACGAAACAAGGTTCTCAGATATCCTGCTGGTTCGCGTCTAGGCCAAACGGAAGGCTGCCTGCCTTCTTGTCTGGTGTCCCCCTGGCCTGAGAGGATATGCTGCACAGCTTTGAGATTTCTCTCAATGGCCTTGTCCTTGGGCTCCAAGCTCCGTGCGTCTTGCAGCAAACGGGCAGCCCCTCGCATGTCCCCCCTGCGCACCGCGTCGTATGCTATCTGATTGAGACAAACTGCCCTGAGACGGCTCACTCCGCTAGATTGGACGAAGTCCCGTGCCACCATATCGACTTCAGCCACAGCCCCCTCAAAATCCTTGCACCTGAATCTAGAGAAAGCCTCTCGGAGAGCTTTCTCGTTACGGACGTGCGTCATACCTTGCTCGATTTCGTCGCAACCAGGTTTGCATTGAGATGCTTGGTGCAGTTGCTTGTCCGCTTCGTCAAACTCTTCACGTTCGATGGCTCGGAAAGCGAGGAAGCAATGAGATAACCCAAGCAACAGATGGTATCGGGGAGAAGCTTTCAACGATTGGCTTAGCCCGCATGCTTCTCGAAGAGCGACCTCAGCTTCCTTTTCAGAGCATTGAGCGGCGGAGTGAAGCCTGGAGGAAATCTCCGCCCATACTAATTGGGGAGTGGATGTTTCGGATGGAGCAGCGCTCATCATAGGCAGTCCAAAGAAACACCCGGCCCGGCGATCGCCACGAAAGTAGCGATCAGTCAATAGCCTAACAATCTGACTCACGAGAGTTAGTTTCCTATTGACGTCTCTCCAACGCGAAAAGTCGAATTGTTCCCAGGCAGCCAGGCCCACGGGTTCTAGTTCTGCGAGTGTCTGCCTGATATCTTCGAGCAGGGGCTCATGCTTGAACCGTTCCAAAACGGCCCTCGTAGTCTCTGCAATCCGCTTGAACTCTTCGTAGCTTGGTCGAAACAGCCCTTGTCGAGCCAGCGCAGCACCATCCATCAGCTCAAGGCCTGATAACACGCCCTCGACATGAAGGGCAACAAATTCCACAATGCTCTGCAGTTCGGTTGAAGAAAAAGACCCTGACGGATCGTTCACAGAGACTGGAACCAAGGGAAGGCGACGGTCGTCAGGGCGTTCCATTCTCAGAGCTGCAAGATCACCATCCGAAGTTTCCGTCGTAAGAGCAACAAGCAAGCAACAATCTGCGCTATCTTCTCGTCTGGTTGCATCACGGCTGGCGCCAAGTGAACCTTGGCGAAGAACAAGCTGGCTTGGGATGCCTCGGTCTTCTAAGGCTGAAGACATCCGCTGAGCGACTTGTCCATGGACTTGGCGATAGCTGATAAGAACCCATTTCCTCATGAAATCACCTTGGTTCGCCTGGGGGTTAACCCAGGACTATTTCAGATAGGCAATCAGTGACGTAGCATCTTAGGACGTGGTTCACAGCAGTTCCCATCGCGTGAAGTCGGTCAAGAGCATCATGCTTTCATCTATCGGGACATACTTGCCGGCTTCTTCCTTAACAAACTTCGGAATCTCTAGCTGCACAATAGCATTAGTCAAACGCGAGGAGATTTCCTTGTCTGCAATCTTGCGACTGATGCTGTCAGTACAGTCTTTGATTATTCTCTCTGCCATGAATTGCAGCGCGTATGCCGCTCTGAATGCCGGTCTAACGTACCGACCGCATATCAAGTGAGTCACAGGTGCTATGACCAGTGCGTTATCCTTGTTCAAGTCGGTCCAGAACTTGCAGTCGCATTTGTGATACATTGAAGATGCGAACGCATAGGCGCAGATTGTCCCGTCGGGGACCTCCTCGCTAGTGCGCTTCTTGAGTAGCTTCAAATCAGTGACGCGTAACAAGACGTCGTATTCATACTCCATCTTCTTCCAGTCGTGCATCCTCTCACAAATCTTCTGTAGAAAATCATCTTCAGCTTGAATGTTGCTCAGAAAAGCCTTCAAGTTCTCTGCGAAGTCAAGAGAACCCGGGATACTATTCTCGTAGGAAATGTATCGGAAAACACTAATGTCAAACGGAAATGTCTCATCGCAAGTGGACTCCCTAACCATAATCAATCGGGACTTGTCTTTTACTGCAGCCGCTACGCCGAGTTCGAAGAAGACATTGGGGTTATATTCCGTAACGTCAGCTATTATGACCGCGGCTCGCTGAATGTGGTCCCATATGTCGGCATGTATGATGCCAGGCTGCTGGATGTCCTTCGCGTGGACCGCCTTGAATCCACATTGTCTTACTATGGCATCAACTGCCTTTCTTATACCCTCGTATTTTGCCTTGAATGGCGAAAGGACGAAGCAGAGTTTTGGGTCCATCCGAACCTGTCGCTCAAAGAAATCTCTTGGATAGATGACGCTGCTCATATCACGTTCACCTCCTTCTGCGTTGGGAAAGATTGGTGTCGCGCGTAAGGGCATCTATGCCGTAGCCTGCTCGCTAACAGCAATGTAATCACGGAACGTGGACGCTTCGCCGTCATCAAAGCCATCCAGAACTTGTCAGGAAGTCTTCAGTTCCCAGTAGGACGGGATACGAGACCCCATAGCTCACGATGAGACTATACAGGATACGTTCCCCTAAATCAATGCCATCTGTCTAGCTATGTGACACAAGAGAAGAATCGCACCGCGCGTCGGTGTACAGCAGCGAACGGACGATGCCATACGGAACCGCACGAAGCAGGCCGTGGGGTGATCCGTCGCAACAGCACCCCTGAATTGCCCCGCCAATCAACACCCTTTATCGGCGCGCTCTCTGGCGCGCGTTCCAGGTCGCCTTCCGCCGGGCTCCGAACACTTTTAGGCAGACGGTGACATCAGGAGGAGCAACGCGATTAGGGGCGCGATATTGATGATAGTGATAGCAATCGCTGCTTCTTTGTAGCATAGTTGTCGGTCGTGGAATCTCTGCAGGTAGACGAGGAGTTAAGGCCCCATTATGACTGCCCAATCAGATTCCCTCACTGATACATTAGGCAGGCAGCGGGATCCGGAACCGCCTTTGCACATACCGGTGCCATCACCATCCATCCTTCTCTATGTACTTCTCCTGTCGCTTGCGGTCGTGTTGCTCTTCGCTGCCCTTACTTCTGGTACACAAGACTGGCCGAGTTTCTTTCTAAACCTTGCGAGTGAAATTGTAGGCGCGATCATTATCCTGGTCGTCGTGGAGCGCCGGTTCCGATCAAGCGAGCTCCGCGTTATCCAGCGCGCCCCCCAGACGACTAAGCTCTATCTTGCGACGCTCTTGTCCAGGGATGTGCGTCAGACAGTCGGTTACGTGCGAGTTCTATCCGCCCAGATGGACGCTGTGTGGAAGCCACACCATCTGCTGCGTCCCCAGATTGAAGCCACTCTGGCTGCCAAAATTCCGGAGGGATTTGTCCTGATCGGCCAGGCTGGCACTGGAAAGACCACCCTCCTTCATCGTTTGGTCCGGGGCCAGGCAGCAGATGTGATGAGAGAGCCGAGGAAGGCAAGGATTCCAGTACTCGTCTCTGTTCTTCGCTGGAGCGAGGGCGACGCTAAAGATGCGCTATTTGAGGCCATGCAGAGTTTCTATCCCGTTTCGGTGAGGACTTTCCAGCGCGTGGTGCAAAAGGGGAAGTTGCTTTGCATCTTCGATGGCATTGACGAGGCGATTCAACCGCCCGAACGTGTACAGGCAGTCAGAGAATTTCATCTTCAATATCCGGGAAATGCTGTAATACTCTCCTGTCGCAACTGTCCAGATGAGCTCCTGGGAGACTTGAACCTGCCACGCCTGCAAATACCACCGCTCACAAAAGAGGAAGTGGAAAGGATACTTGAACTGAGAAAGCGGTTCTCCTAGGCCGGTGTGGTCGGATTGTCGAACAGAGAAGGAATCTCGCAGATGGTGCCTCGTGACTTGACCTTCCGGGTCTTTGTCAGCTCGACGTTCAGCGATCTAATCGCCGAGCGGAATGCGCTTCATGAGCTCGTATTCCCCAAGCTGCGTGAGTTGTGCCTTCAGCATGGCTGCCGCTTTCAGGCGATTGATCTGCGCTGGACCAGCAGACGATGAACATCTGCCTCAAGGAGCTGGAGCGCTCACAATCGGTTACCCCTCGGCGCAACTTCATGGTCCTCCTGGGCGACCGCTATGGCTGGCAGCCGCTACCGCCGCAGATTGAAGCCGGAGAGTTTGAGGCAATTCTGAAGAAGGTTTCGCTCCAGGATAGGGAACTTCTCCTCTGGGATGATAAACAATCAAATGGCCCGAGAGGCTGGTATCGGAAGGATGAAAACGCCGTTCCGACCGAATACTGCCTCAGACCGCGTGAGATCAGGGTTCTAGAGAATGCTACTGATGAAGAGAGACGGGAGGCCTTAAACCAGGAGGCCATGGAATGGGAAGAGACAGAAAGGGTGTTAAGGTCAATTCTTCTTCGGGCTCTGGACCAGCTTCACTGGCCCGAGGCTGACTCCCGCCGCATAAAGCACGAGTACTCAGCCACTCACCAAGAGATAATAAACGGGGCATTACGTGTGTCAGATGCGCAGGAGCATGTCTACTGCTTTTTCAGAGAGATCGAGGATTTACCCGAGGGCTCAAGCGCAAGGGATTCTATCGACCTTGACCAGGCTGGACATCTGGATAGTGGGTCGCGCCAGCATCCTAGAACGGATAAGTAATCACCTGAGAAGCAAAGATACTCATCCATTAGTCATCTTCGGTGTGTCTGGTTCTGGTAAGACAGCCCTAATGGCGCATGCAGCGCAAAGGGCGCGGGAGGCGCTTCCCAATGCCCGGCTTTTTGTTCGCTTTGTAGGTGCTACTCCGGGCTCATCTGACGGGCGTGCCCTGCTGGAAAACCTCTGTCATCACATATATGAAGTGTTCGACTTCGACGGGCAAAAACGAAACCTCCTCATTGGTATAAAAGAGACTGGCAAGGAGGAACAGAGGAGACGACAGCGTATCGAGGAGGAGTATTCGATCCCCACGGAGTTTCAGAAGCTGTCTGTGACCTTCCGAAATTTCCTTGCAAAGATACCATCCTCAGAGAAACTAATTCTTTTTCTGGATGCTTTGGATCAACTTTCTGACAGTGACCATGCCCGAAGCCTGTACTGGTTGCCTACGGAATTACCCCAGAATGTGCGCCTCATCGTTTCCTGCCTGGCTGGCGAGTGTCTCTCCGTGCTCCAGAAAAAGCTGCCTGCTGCAAACTTTGTGGAGTTGTGGCCAATGGAGCCTGAGGAAAGTGAGAAACTCCTGAACCTCTGGCTCCAAGAAGCTGACAGGACCCTTCAGTCTCCGCAGCGGGCCGAGGTCCTGGCTAAGTCTCGGCAATGTGGTCTACCTTTGTATCTAAAGCTAGCTTTTGAGGAAGCCAGCCGCTGGAAGTCTCATACCGAAAAAATAGAGCTCAGTCCTGACATATCAGGCGTCATCCGCGACCTATTCCAACGGCTGTCCTCGGATGTCAACCATGGCGGGGTGATGGTGTCGCGCAGCCTGGGATACCTGGCCGCAGCCAAGAACGGCCTGACCGAAGATGAGCTCCTGGACATCCTGTCGCAGGATGAAGAGGTTATCGCCGATTTCCTGCGCCGCTCGCCACGGTCACCGGGAGTCAAACATCTACCCGTGGCTGTCTGGTCGCGCCTTTACTTCGACCTGGAACCGTATCTCACGGAACGCAGTGCTGACGGGGCATGTTTGATGACTTTCTATCATCTCCAGTTTAGCAAGGTCGTGGCGGAAGAGTTCCTAGCGGGCCAGGTTAGGGTTCACCGGCATGAAGCGCTGGCAGGTTATTTTGGACACCAACCTTTGTGGATCGAGAAGGAGGCTCAAGAGAATGTCAATCTACGCAAAATGTCCGAGTTGCCCTACCAGCAGACGCATGGCAAGTTGTGGAACGAAATAGAGAAGACCCTATGTGACCTCCACTTCATCGAGGCTAAATGCGCGGCGGGAATGACGTACGACTTGATCGGTGACTACGGCGCCGCCCTGGACGCCCTGCCCGAGGCTCAGGGGCAGAAGCGGAAAGAGCTCGAACACGAGGCACGGGTCAATAGATATACCGGAGACCTAATTGCCTTTGCCCGGCGAGAGATTTCTTCTCTTGATATCATCCCGTCCGTTGAGCTGTGGACCGATGAGATGATAAGAAAAGATACTGAAAGGATTGTCCATAACCCGACCCGTCTCGACCGGATTCAAGCCTTTCTGCAATTTGCGAACTCCGAATGCCATGGCTTGGTGAAGTTCGCTTCGCACAGCGGCTTCCGTATCCAGCAGGCTTGCAATTCAGCCGACTCTGGTCCTGTGGGAAGGGCTGCTGAGAGCGCATTGAATGCAGAAGTTAGCCACTGCCTGCTGCTGCATCACCGGTCACAGCGCTTCAGGCATAACCCGCACCCTGCACTCGTAAGAACACTTGAGGGTCACTCAGGTGATGTGAATAGCGTGAGCATTACTCCAGACGGGAGGAGAGCAGTTTCCGGCGCTTGGGACAGGACGCTGCGGGTATGGGACTTGGGAAGTGGACAAGATATCTCCATTTATCAGGCGAGGAGCGTGATAAGGTCAATATCAGGAATCGAAGCAAAGGGAAGTCTTGTGTTTGGTACGGCAACAGGCTAGGTCATTTTGCTTACAGGCTTTCATCTCGCTGCGGCGTTCCCGATAGTAACCCCGCTTCGGCTCTGGCAGTATGTGGATTGGTCAGGGATGGTGCGGGGCATTAAGGAGAGAGAAACCTCACTATTGGAGAAGAAAAAGACTCATGGCTGCTGGGACGATGACATCGCAGTATCATGCCGGTGGTGCGGTCAGCGTTTCCCGGTCTCGGTCGAAATCCTCAATGTGATAACTGATATTGCCCAGAATGCTAAACTATCTCCTGACTAGTCTCCTTGCCTTGAGCTTTCCACTGAAGCCTGGGACGAGCCGCGGCTGCTCTCCGAGTGTTCTCTTTGCCACAAGCCGCTGAAACTTAATCCTTTCGTCGTGGATAACAGGGGGAAGTACTGATGGCGCAAGCTGGTGTACCATCCGCGTTCTTGTCAGCACTACCTTCCGGGACATGGGTGGGGAGAGGAAGGAGCTCGTGAAGTTCGTCCTTGCACAGCTTTGAAAGCTGTGCAAGGAGTGGGGAGTTGCGCCGCAGGACCAGACGCAGAGAGAAGCCTCAGGAGCGATTCGGGCGACACCGATATATTACTCTCCGGCTCTTGTGTTTTCTCTCACCGCGTGCCGCGAGCGCTGGTGATCCGTTCAAAATCTCCAACAGTCTCACCTGAAGCTGATTCTGTCGCAATATAGGTAGGATGGGGCTCCCCGCACCAACCGCTTTGCGACTCTTTCCTCGCCTGAAGCCGCTTCAGTTCCTCGGCTTATATCGTAAGATCGTCACCGAGCCTTCGTCATAAACCACTTCAAAGAGGGAATCATTATCGACAAACAACTCGGACTTGAGGTCGAATCCTTTCTTCTCATGCGGACCGAGATACAGGTAATCGATATCGAGTTTGTTCATCACCGATTCTACCTGTTGAACCGAGTCGGCGTCGAACATCCCCTCAACTTCTCTTATACGTTCCATGGCCGGGCCGGGGCCTACTCCCCATAAGGCGGCCAGCATGTAGGTTCCCACGGCCACCGGGCGTTCGGCGAGCGCCGGAATCGGGTTGATGTCGTATTCGTAGTCGCCGTGATACCCCGGAGCGCCTTGAACGACGGCGTTCATGTCGGTGTGTTTCTGTATCCACCGTAACGCGCTGATCTCGGTTCCGTCGATGCGGTTTTCAAGTCCTCTACTGCCGAAGAAACCACCAAACGCCTGAATGTCTAGAACGACTGTCGGTATCGCGAGAATCATCAACGTAACGGCGACTTTCTTCGCCCACCCGCGCCCGTTGAGCGCATGGTCCAGCAGGACCACTGCTCCAATCAGCAAAACCAATTGTAGCGGCTTACCCGATTTGCGAAGCAGGATATCGCTTTCGACGGTGTGCCGGATGAACAGTCCAAACCCCAGCGCTATCAGGGCCATCAGCCAGATCCGTTTGGCCGGAAAATCGATCTTCTTGCGCCATATACGCCACCATCCCGCGACACCCAACAAAAACAGCGGACCGTAATCCAGCGTGAGGTAGAAGGGGAGCGTTGCAATTACACCCTTCATTGGGCGAAACGACCACATGCCGCCCTGGTTGCCGATCATGTCCATGCCGAACACGTACAGCGCGCCCACACATGCCACAATCACGACACCGCCAGTCAAGGCCAGATACGATCTCTTATCCTGAGAGCGGAGCAGGCTCAGGGTCGTGTCGACTGTGATCCACAAGGCGAGAATCGTGCCCATGAATGACTCACACCCGAACGAGCAGAGCATCAGCATCCCAAGAAAAACGCCTTTCCAGAAAGGTGAGAACTTGCCGATGGCCTCCGTTTGAATCAAGATCGCCGCGATGGCAAAGACCATCGAGGACACTGCGTGCGGCTCGACGAAGAAATCTCGCATGTAGCTGTGCGACAGTCCGGAGAATTGCTCGATTCCGGGCCAGATAGATTTCAATTGCGGTACCAGATTGACTATCCCAATCGCATTTCCCAACGCCCGGCCGATGATAAACAAATCGATATAGCTGTAGGCCAACAAGATCATGATCAGCCCCGCCTTGGCCGCTCTTCTGGAGACTCCGGTAGCAAGGAACAGGCGCCACAGCAATCCAAAAACGGCCAGGATATTGAAACTAACCAGCCAGCCGAGAGAATTGCCAAGATTGTCATTCAGTCCTGTCAGGTGATGGAACGATCCTGGAATGACGTGGAAGAACCAGTAGTAGTGCGCGGTGCCTCCCTGATAGTAGATGTTGGTTGGAGGCACGTTCTTGGCTAACTCTGCGCTGACAGCCAGATGATTGAAATAGTCATTAACATAGAGGGTTGTGAAAACGCGGTCGTTTCCATCCGGCCTTCCTACCCGGGACAGCACCAGAATGGTGATAGTAACAGCCGCCAGTCCGCACAGCCACGCGAACCGGTTTTCCGCCCACACAGCCCTGGCAGCAAGGGATCTCGAACACACGGTTGGCTTGATGAGAAGTGTCAGCCAGCTGAGAGGGAATAGAGCCGGCGCAATCCACGGAGACAAGTGCAGATGCAACATCATCGTCTGAGTGAGGATGGCAGTCGCATACCCGAGCACGTACCCGAACAACAGGGCATTGGTGCTAGTGCTGATCACGCCACGTCGAAGCATGTGAATGGCGACGACCAGCCCCGGACTCACCAGAGCGCCAAAATAGAGAGCGAAGACTATGCCGCTTAGTCGCAGATCCAAACTGTTGGATACTCCACTACTGTTACCGTGTGCTTTTGATCATGCTCGGATGATGCTGCTCATTGAACTATGCAGTGAAATATGCAGCGTCGTCCTCTGACGGAGGGGCAAGGCGCAGTAATGACCCGCCACCGTCTATGGCCTGCGTTCAGAGAGAAACTGGCAGCTTCTGAATGACGAAACTGAATTTCCCGTTCTTGTCTTTCGGTATTTCGTCGACGTAATCAAACAGGATGACCGTGTCTTTTCCGAGGCGCTTGCCCGCCTCTGTTCTGATGGTATTCTCGATGCTCCGCGTGTAGCCCGCCTGTCTTTCAATGCGGACAACCAACTCGCCGATCTTGGATTGCTCCAGTTGCGCGTTGGAGACGTGGTCCGCGTTCTTGAACAGATGATCCAACCGTCCCACCCAACGCCCGTCTCGGGTGAGGACATATTGGTCGAACGGGCGACCTATGATGGCGTCCAGCATGATCCCGGGCCGTCCGCAGTCACACGTCTGATTCTTGCTGAGAACGACGCGATCTCTTGTGTCGTAGTTTATCAACGGAAAACACGTGTTGGTGAAGTTTGTCGCCACAAGGCTACCTTCCTCGCCCGGTGCGACGTCACGACCTTCCTTGTCAACCACCCTGACTGCACTGTGGAGCGGCTGGGTATGCAGTCTGCCGAGGTCACACTCTGTGATGTGGCCGCAACACTCGGTATTCCCGTACCAGACGTGCACCTTGCAGGAAAACGCCTCTTCGATGGCAGTTCTTTGAAAGTCCAACAGCGTCTCGGAGGCACTCATGATCATCTTCGGAGCAAATCCGAGCACACACCGGTTTTCTCTGATGTGTTTCGCCACGAGGTAGATGCTGGAAGGATATCCGTGAATCAGGGCGGGCTTGAATTGTGACAGCTTCTCCACGTAGTATTTCAGGTTTTCTCTGGAAAGATGGTAGGAAGAGAAAATCAACTGATTCTCGTAACGATTGAGCACCCAGAAGGGCGGCTTCTTGCGGTCAATGTAAACGACTTTGTGACCTGCGAAGGTCGCAATTCTGTCTCCCTGCTTAACGTTTCTCATGCCTCTGTATGCCCACCAAAAGGCATATTCATGCTGGTACACCCTCTGGTTGTAGGGCACCGCCAGCGACCGGCCCGTGGTTCCGCTCGTCCTCACGACCTTGTAGGGGGACTCGAGAAGCAAGGCATCATAATTCTCCAGAACCTGAGCTCTTGCAATGATCGGCAGCCCGTTGAGCGAGAGGTCTTCCGGGATATGATATAGAGGTATCTTGCCCTTCAACGACTTGAGGAACTGCTCCAGTTCCTCCTTTGCGCGGTTTTCCTGTTGCTCCTTTGTGGACGACAGCAGGTAGTCAAACTGCGTCCTGAAATATCTGCCGTACTTCTTGTAGTGCTTGGTCGCCGCCACTGCGGAAACGGAGAGTTCCTTTCCAAACTGAGGCAATAGGTTATAGAATCTGTTCATGTTCCGACGTGCCCCGTTCAATTGGCGACGAACTTCTTCCCCGCTCAGCGAGGAATCAGCCGGTCAAGACGGATCTCTTCCCAATCCTGTTCTGTCTCGGACCATTTGAAAAGCTGCACTCTCTGGACCTTCTCGGTGGGCGAATAGACGTACTCAGTGGAATGGGCGCTCCCGATTCTCTTTGAGTAATGCGTCTTTTTGTCGAGCACGAGAGGTTTTGACGTTCTCTCAAGCTTCATCTTGCCTTCCGGTCCGGAAAAGATGACGGTCTCGATCTTGGTCTTGCCGTCCGAGCCAGTGACGCTCTTCTTTTCGGAGACCTTCAGCTTGAGCTCGATTCGATTGACGAGTTCTTCCCATCTTTCGTCGTCCATGCCTCACTCCCTGCCAGAATCGACGTTACAGCACGCCATTATATTGAAAACCTACCGGCACTTCAAGAAGAGATGTGACCGCCGCCTGAGCAAGGCACAACCGTCCAAGCACGGCGGGGGCGCAATTGGGCCGATACCTGTGACCCGTTGACGTAACGTGCCGTGCAATATATAATGCCACGGTCACGTCTTGGGCAAGGAGGAATCAAGAGATGTTCAAACCGGGGAGCCTTTCCAGCCTGGAGTGTTTTTCCGTCTCAAAGAGTGCCCTTTCCGGAAGGAGTGTTCTTGCCGTTCGGTCGAGGAAGCTTCTACATTCCGACCTCGCTCGGTTGATGGTGATCGCCGCTCTTGCAGTCATCGTCTTCGCGATCTCACCGTTTTACTGCGTGGCAAAGAGCGTCGACCTTGCCGTCCAGCGGGATAGTCTGGAGAACGGGCTTCAGATTCTGCTCTTGAGAGAGCCGACCGTGCCTGCGGTCAGCTACTACACCTGCTACAGGGTTGGTTCGCGAAACGAGAGGCCCGGCATCACGGGTATCTCGCACTTCGTGGAACACATGATGTTCAACGGCGCAAAGCGCTACGGTCCCAAGGAATTCGACGAGATTCTCGAGTCAAACGGCGGTACGTCCAACGCGTACACGACGAACGACGTGACCTTCTACTTCGAGGACGTTCCGAGCGATAAGATAGAGCTCGCCGTTGATCTCGACTCG
This sequence comes from Candidatus Eisenbacteria bacterium, assembly GCA_026388185.1. Taxonomy (NCBI): domain Bacteria; phylum Candidatus Eiseniibacteriota; species Candidatus Eiseniibacteriota bacterium. Next base: position 365,882 of record JAPLKG010000008.1, read on the forward strand.
GACAGAATGGAGAATCTTGCGTTCGCACCCTCTTCTGTTGACGCCGAGCTCGGCGTTGTCAGGGAAGAACGGCGGGTGAGCACGGACAACGACGTGGCCGGCGAGATGGAGGAAGAACTGTACGCCGCCGCATTCAAGGCAAGTCCCTATCAATGGCCCGTAGTAGGCTGGATGGGAGACTTGATGAGAATCACCAGGCAGGATGCAGTCGAGTACTTCAAGTCTTACTATGCGCCGAACAATGCGACAATAGTCGTCGTGGGCGACTTTGATCCGAAGGAGACGCTCTCCCTGATAAGAAGATACTATGCCAATATTCCGCCGGGGCCTCCCGTCCAAGAGCCGGTGGATTCCGAGGAAGAACAGATCGGGGAGAGGCGCATAAGAGTGGAGAAGGAGGCCCAACTGCCTGCCGTGATGGTCGGGTATCACGTTTCGTCCGTTGAGAGTCAGGACGCGTTTACGCTCGATGTTCTCCAGGCGATCCTGACCAAGGGGGAGAGTTCCAGGCTTTACAGGAGACTTGTGGATGAGGAACAGATGGCTCTCTCCGTGAGCGCCTCGTATAACTGGTCGATAGATCCGGGGCTTTTCTATTTCCACGTGGAAATGAAACCCGAACGCAGGCCGGAGGAGGCGGAGGCGGTTCTGTACGAGGAATTGCTGAGGCTCTGCAAGGAACCCGTGAGCGAAAGGGAATTGAAGAAAGCGAAGAACTTGTTGAAGGCCGGTCTCTTCAGATGGCTCAAGACAAACAACGGCAAGGCCGACGCAATTGGCGTCTTCGAGGTCGTGTTCGGAGACTGGAGGGAGTTGGGAGCGGCCACCGACATTTACGAGGCCATCAATGCCAAGGACGTTCAGCGTGTCGCTGAGAAGTACTTCGGCGAGAAGAACCGCACGGTGGTCACGCTCGTGCCGGCGGCGTGAGACGGAGGAGAACCATGTTTGCAGGAGTTTGTAGAAGACTCGCGATCCTTGTCTTAGTCTTGAGTTTCTTGACTTCTTCGTGCGCACTTTGTCTTGCCGCCGACAGACCCTTCAACCTGCCTCGCACAGAAAGGAAGGTGCTCTCAAACGGCCTGGTTGTGATTCTCATGGAAAAGCGGGACCTGCCTCTCATCGATTTTCAGCTCCTCATTCCAACGGGCTCCGCTGATGACCCACGTAACAAGGAAGGGCTCGCGAGTCTGACGGCGTCACTCCTCAGGAAGGGCGCGAAGGGACGGACGGCCCGGGAGATCGCCGACCAAGTGGATTTCCTCGGAGCCGAGCTGTCGATTGACACCAAAGAGGACAGGACGGTACTCTCGCTTGAAGTCATGAGCGACGATGCGGCCTTCGCGACGGGACTCCTGGCGGACATGGTCAGGAATCCTTCGTTCGTTCAGGAGGAATTCGACAAGGAAAAACAGAACGTGCTCGCGTCCTTGGAGAGTGACAAAGACGATCTTCCAAGATACGCCAGCACGGGATTCAGACGATTCCTGCTGCAGGGCCATCCCTACGCTCATCCTGCCGACGGTTACAGCGAGTCCGTGGCCCGCATTGAGAGATCCGACGTGGAAGAATTTCACGGGCAGGCCTTCACTCCGAAAGGCGCCATTCTTGCGGTCGTAGGAGACTTTGGCGCGGGAGAAGTGTTTCGACTCATAAGAAGAGACTTCTCCCCCTGGAAGGCCGGCGCCCGCGTGGTCAAGAGGACTCTTGTCGAGCCTCCCGTAAGGATTGAGGGCAGGAGAATATGCTTGGTTGACAAGCGCGACGCCACGCAGACACAACTTAGAATTGGGAATGTCGCGTTCGCCCGCAATAGCGCAGATTATTTTCCTGGTCTCGTCAGCAACGCTATTCTGGGCGGGGTGTTCTCCTCCAGGTTGATGACGGAAGTTCGGGTAAACAGGGGGCTCACTTATTCCATTTTCAGTCGCTTCATTCCCATGAAGGAAGGTGGGGTCTTTTCGATCAATACGTTCACGAAGACAGAGACGGTCGGAGAGGCAGTGAGCGTAATTCTGGAGGAGATGGACAGAATTGTTTCTGGTGGAGTGAATGAGGAAGAGCTTGAGAAGGTAAAGAGCTTCTTGAGGGGCCAATTTCCTCTTTCGCTCGAAGCACCCGAAGAAATGGCCGATCTTCTTCTGGAGGTGGAGTTCTACGGGCTGCCCGCCGACTATGCAGCCCGATTCAGGCAGAATGTGGACTCGGTAACGTCACAGAACGTAACCGAGATGGCTCGTCGTTACTTCGAGACGACCGACCTGGCTTTCCTGGCTCTGGGAAACGTGTCGGAGATTTCGCCTCAGCTTCAAACCGTAGGAAAGACGCAGACCCTGGACATGGATTGGAAACCGCTGGGCGCAACACAGTAAACGCCCGGCCCTGTACGGTCTTCACTGGTCCGAGGCTTGGAATGCGAACCGTCGCCTTTCTGCCTTGGACTGCGGATCCTGAAAGGAGCTGGTCCTGATGAAGCTCAAGGTGTTGCCCTTCGCTCTGGCCGCCGGCATCGTCTCTGGTGTCGCCTGTTTTCTGACAACGCTTTTTGTTCACGCTCAGGGTGGTGGGGGTCACATGTATCTGATGCACAGAATGTGGCCCGGCTACTGCGTTTCGGTAGGAGGCGCGTTCCTCGGACTCGTATACGGCTTCGTATACGGGTTTGCGATCGCTGGAGTCCTGGTCTGGCTCTACAACGCCATGGCTGGCACCAAGTGACAGGAAGAGAGATGCCGTGTTGACGATCGCTGCAACGCACGGTAATGGAGCCTCGTCGCGCCGCGCTTGAGGGACCGGAATCTCCTCAGAAAACACTTTTGGTGCCCAGGCTAACTTGCCTAATGCGAGCACGTTACGACACTGGAACTTTCACGTGAGTGTGGGTGTATCTCACTGTTGGATGGGGATGTCTGCCGTTCTCGTTGACCGGCCTGCAATTCGGTTCTCTTCCGGTTCCGTTTTCCGCTGGGTCGTGGCATCTGGTGGGCAGGTTAGGGACGGTTTCGGCGGACACCCCTCAATTATTTCTGCGCCGGTGCTGCTACGTCGGTCCGAAGGCCGGCCTCTTTCACCAGCACGTTTCTTGTCGCCACAATTAGTCCGAACACGTACCAAATAAAGAGCGGGTAATTGGAAGAGCTCGAGTAGTCGTCGACTGTCTCGTGTATCGTGAAAACGACAAGGAACGTCTGAAGCACGACCATCAGACCCATCAAGGATTTGTTTGAGCTCACCAGCCGAAGAGCTCCCGAGGAAGTCCTGAACAGGGACACCATAAGCCATATGAATCCGCCCAGCCCCAGCAGTCCGATGGTGTAGAAGTAGAGAAGGTACTGGCAGTGAGGGTTCTCGCTTCCCAACGCGATGAAGCCTCTCGACAACGACACGACAGGGCCGTGGCCGATGAACGGGTGCTCCAAGGATCTGGCGAAGACCTCGCGCATGACCGCGGCACGCTGAACGTGACTTCCACCCTTGTGCTCAAGCTCACCGAACCTCTCCCAGATGTTGGGCACTAAGCCCGCGGAGGAAAGCACTTGGTGGGCTATGAGGAAGACGACCACGCAAAGAAGTATGGCGGCTATGATCTTGCCCCTATGAAAGGCCACGTTACTTCTCCACACGAGGAACGCGAGTCCCAGCGCACCCGCTATGATGGCGCCGCGCATGGCCGTACTAACGAGTATCGTAAGGAATGCCGCGAAAAATAGAACCATAAGGACGCGCAGAAAACGCGATCTCTCTCGGCCGAACAACAGCGCTCCGATCAATAGATAGAAGACGGAATACTGTGATAGAACGCTGACGTTGCTGAAAGCCGAGCCCGCCCTCACGATGTCTACGCCACTGGATGGGCCGCGCGTCGTCAGGAAGTACGGGAGCAGTTGCCTGCCGGGGTGAGAGATCTCGTACAGGCCGAGGAGAGCGATGATTCCTGCTCCAATTGCCCCGGCGAATAGCAGGCGTAGCACGGCGGCAGTGTCGGTGGTGAGATTCACGATGAGGTAATAGATCATCACCGAAGTAAAGAACACGCTGAGCCCTCGCAAGTTCGCGCCGTACGTGCCGTGCGGCACGTTTATCAAGGAGAGCATGTACGCCGCGGCCATGACAAGAATGGGTAGGTCAAGCGGGGTTCTCACCGAAAGTCTCTTCCCTGCGATAACCTGCTGGGCCGCCCAGGCGGAAAAGAGAATCAACATGAATACCGTGTTGCTCGTGCCAATCGATAGGCGAGCGGGAAAGAGAAAAATGACGACAAAAGCAGCGATTGCACGCGAGGGCTTTACTAGAATTGCGGCGGCGGCGATGAAGAAGCCGGCGAGTATCTCTATTGTTCGATGGTGTGGGTGCATTATGACTGCACCGAGCAAGAATCCCAGCCCCGTAGGCAATATGATCTTGAGCAACGTGTGGCCGCTGGGGAAGTTCGTCTTGACCCTTTCCAGGTAAGTCGCTACGGACATCCTGTTTTCTCCCGACTCGACCCCACCATTTCCTCAGACGCTTCGAGCGGCTGTTGGCAGACAGTAGCACAACGTAGTCTCACTTGATTGACACCCACCATTCCATTCATTATACTACACCGGTGGCTTTCTTGGATCTTAAGTCCGTGCACGTTGCTTTGTAGATAGCAAGTGTCGTGCCACAATCACGCCACTTTATCGCGGTAAGTGCTTCAATCCCTTCATGAAAGAGCGTCAATCGTCCGGTAAGCGGTTTCCGTCGTCGAGATCGTTCGTCTGCGTCTGTGTTCTTGCCGCTGCGCTCAGAATTGGTCTGGTTCCTGTGGTCAAAACGAGCTTTCCCTCACCCGGCTCGGAATCGGGTTGCTGACGATGACCGCGATGGTTCGCCTGCGCTACCGGGCCGGCGATTTCGCACGAGATGGGTGCATGAATGGCCGTCAAGTCTGACAAGTGGATAAGGAAAATGGCGTTGGAGAACGCCATGATAGTCCCGTTTGAGGAAAGGCGGGTCGCCGGGGGAGTTGTCTCGTTCGGGCTTTCCTCCTACGGCTACGACTTGAGAATAGCGGACGAATTCAAGATCTTCGCCGGCACAAACGGCGCCATGGTTGACCCCAAGGACATTGATCCGCGCTCCTTTGTTGATTTCAGGGGGGACGTTTGTGTCATTCCTCCCAACTCGTTTGTTCTGGGAAGGACCGTTGAGTATTTGAGGATACCCAGAAACGTGTTGACCATCTGCCTCGGCAAGTCCACTTATGCTCGTTGTGGAATAATAGTGAATGTCACTCCGTTGGAACCGGAGTGGGAAGGGCACGTGACCTTGGGGATCTCCAACACGGCTCACTTACCGGCCAGAGTCTACGCCAACGAGGGCATAGCTCAAGTGGTTTTCTTGGAAAGCGATGAGATTTGCGAGCGTTCCTATGCCGACAAAGGCGGAGCTTACCAGAGGCAAATCGGAGTGACGCCTCCCAGAGTCTCCGATCGATAGACGGCCGGATTTGCGGCCTGGAGGCAGGCGATAATGGAAGAAACCGGCAGCATCATCCCGGAAAAGTACTTGAGTCTTTCCGTCGAAGAAACCGCCGGGCGGATCACGCGACGCAGGAAGGAGCTCGGACACAACCTCGTAATCCTGGCTCATCACTACCAGAGGAAGGAGCTGGTCGATCTCTCCGATTTCAGGGGAGATTCGTACGGGCTTTCCAGGCGAGCCGCCCAACAGGAAGCAGAGTTCATTGTCTTTTGCGGCGTCCATTTCATGGCCGAGAGTGCCGACATACTCACCCGGGACGACCAGAAAATCTATCTTCCCAACATGGCCGCAGGCTGCCCGATGGCGGAGATGGCCCAAATCGGAGACGTGGAAAACGCGTGGGAAGGCCTGGAAGAAATCCTGGGTCCGAATCTTGTGTCTCCGATCGTGTATGTGAATTCGAACGCCGAGCTCAAGGCCTTCTGCGGCAAGAGGGGCGGCGCAGTCTGTACGTCTTCGAACGCGAGGGCGCTGATCGAGTGGGGCTTGAGGCAGAGGGAGAAGGTGCTCTTCTTCCCGGACGAGCACCTGGGCCGAAACACGGCGAAGCGCTTGGGAATCGCGCCTGGTGAGATTGCGCTCTGGGACCCCGACCTGCCGCTGGGGGGCAACACCGCCGAGCAGATAATGAATGCGCGCATCTTTCTCTGGAAGGGTTATTGCCACGTGCACACGTGGTTTTCCACCGAACACGTCACAGCAGTGCGCGAAGCGTATCCTCAGGCGAAGATAGTCGTTCACCCCGAATGCCGGCAAGAAGTCGTGGACATGGTGGACGGATGTGGGTCCACCGAGTTTATCGTGAACTATGTCAGTTCCGCGCCGAAGGGATCGGTCGTAGTCGTCGGAACCGAAATAAATCTCGTGAACAGACTCGCCTCAGAGAATCCTGACAAAGTAGTGTTTGAACTCGCAAGGTCTCTCTGTCCGAACATGTTCAGGATAAACTCGAGGAACCTTCTGTGGACTCTCGAGTCCCTCAACGAAGTCAATCGCGTCAGGGTCGATCCTTCGTTGAAGGCGGACGCGAGGGTCGCGTTGGAGAGAATGCTGAGAATTTCAGAAACCAGGAAGTGAGGCAGAGATGAAGGTCGAGCTCATATCGGCCACTCCCGATGCGGAACGCGTGATAGAGATTTCCGCACGCACGTGCTATGACACGACGGACAGGATGGCGTCTTCCGACAGGCAGGTGTTCATACGAAAGCTGTTTGACGCAGGCCACCTTTCCGTTTTCGAGCACGCGAGTGCCACGTTCAGGATACGAGGCATCAGCAGGGCCTGTTCGCACCAGCTCGTGCGGCATAGGCTTGCGTCGTACTCGCAGAGGAGCCAGAGACACGTGCGCGAGACGCAGGCCTCGTACGTGACGCCTCCGACCGTGGAGCGTGCGGGCGAACGATCGGCCGGTCTATTCCGCAGCGCCATGGACGCTTCGTGGAAGGCATATTGCGAACTCATGAAAGAAGGAATACCGAGAGAAGACGCCCGCTACGTTCTTCCCAACGCGTGTACGACAGAGCTTGTCATGAGCGCCAACTTCAGGGAATGGCTTCACGTGCTCAGAGAGAGGTTGGCTTCCGATGCACAGTGGGAAATAAGAGAACTCTGCCGACTCATCCACGAAAAGCTCAAGGAAATCGCTCCGTCGGTGTTCACGCTCGTCGAACCGGACTCGAAAGAAGTCCAGTGACGTTGCACCGGACAGGGGTCTGTGAGAGCCGATGCCGGGAGAAGCAAGCACAAGAGAGGCTAGGGGTATGAAGAAAGAGTGGTCGTTCCTACTCGGTGGGAAATGGGTCGCTACCGACGATATTCTTGAGGTCAGATCTCCGTACGACGGCCTCCTGGTTGCCCGGGTGTCGCGCGCCTCTTCTGTCCACATGGAGGAAGCCGCTTCGCTGGCCGCGAAAGCCTTCAACGTCACTCGAACGCTGACCTGCCACGAGCGCTCGACGATACTTGAAGCCGTGAGCGCAACGATAGCTCGCAGAGCCGAGGAGCTTGCGAACGTGCTGAGTCTCGAGGCCGCAAAGACCATCAGGGACGCCAGAGTGGAGGTCGCTCGCGCGTCGAACACGTTCAAGGTGGCCTCAGAAGAGGCAAAGCGAATCGGCGGCGAGTACATCTCCCTGGATTGGATTCAGGGTTCGAGAGGTCGCTTCGGCATTACCAGAAGATTCCCTTTGGGGCCGGTGCTGGGCATAACGCCCTTCAATTTTCCTCTCAATCTTGTTGCGCACAAGGTCGCACCCGCCATCGCGGCAGGCAATCCGGTCGTCTTGAAGCCTGCGTCTTCCACACCCCTTTGTTCGTTGGCGCTCGGGGAAATCCTGCTTGAGGCCGGGTTGCCTCCCGAGGCTGTGAGCGTGCTTCCATCCAGGGCCGCTCTCGCCGAAACCATGGTGAGCGATGAACGCTTCAAGCTTTTCTCCTTCACTGGCAGTGCCGATGTCGGGTGGAGGCTCAAGGGTCTTGCCGGAAAGAAACGAGTCACTCTGGAGCTCGGGGGTAACGCGGCCGCCATCGTGGACGAAGATGCTCCGATCGAGACGACCTCCGACAAGTGCGTGAGGGGCGCCTTCGCAAACGCCGGGCAGATCTGCATCTCTATCCAGCGCATATACGTTCACAAGAATGTGTACGAGCCTTTCATCCAGACGCTCGTCACGAAAACTAAGAATCTTGTGCTTGGCGACCCGCTTGACGAGCGTACGGACGTCGGCCCTCTTATCGACGCCTCGGCGGCCGAGAAGACCGACGTGTGGGTTGCGGACGCGCTGGCGGGAGGGGCGAGGGCTCTCACCGGTGCGGCCAGACGTGGGACTCTATACGAGCCGACAATACTTGTGGATGCGAAGCCGAGCATGAGGGTGAGTTGCTGCGAGGTGTTTGCCCCCGTGGTGGTGGTAGACAGATTCTCCAACATCCAAGAGGCGATCGAAAAGACCAACGACTCGACATTCGGTCTTCAGGCCGGCATATTCACACAGAGGATCGACGCCGCCGTAGCAGCATTTGAGCTCCTTGAAGTTGGCGGCGTCGTGCTGAACGACGTCCCGACGTACAGGATTGACCACATGCCGTACGGGGGAGTGAAAGACTCCGGATTCGGTCGCGAAGGGCTCAAGTATGCCATAGAGGAAATGACCGAGCTCAAGCTTCTTGCGATAAACTCCAAAGGCTAGGGGAGAGGAAAATGAAAGTCACCGACGTGGCGGAAGCCCTGGCCATGATCGACGATGGAAGGATTGAGGACGCCAAGACAATTGCAGGTATACTCGAGTTCACGAGAAAGAATAAATGGTCTCTCTCCTGTGGGGGCGTCGAGAAGCGACGGACTGGAGAGAAGTGACCCTCACCGACCCGAAAGGGACTCCATTTTCTCCTGAGCCAGCCTGGCTTCTTCGCTCAAGGGAAACCTCGAGATCAGCTCCTCCAGATATTTTCGCCCTTCTTCCTTCTTGTCGAGAGCAAGAGAACAATAAGCAACCTTGAGCAGGGCGCTCGGTATCTTGTCGCCCTCCGGGTAGTTGTCGAGAACCTTCTTGAACGCTTCGTACGCTTCTCCGTACTGTTCTTGCGCGTAGTATGATTCTCCGATCCAATACTGGGCGTTGTCAGCAAGCTCGCTCTCGGGAAAGCTCTTCAGGAATTCTTCGAAGCCCATCCGGGCAAGCTCATATTTTCCCGCGGTAATGTCAAGGTAGGCGTCCCGGTAAGCCTTCGCAGCTTCCGGATAGGCGATGGCAAGAGTGTCACCGGAGGCTTCCAGGGTGTCGGCTTGCGCCTTGGGCGAATACTTGACCTCGTCCACTTTCTCAGAGAGTCTGGAGAAACGCTCGGCATTCTCGTCCACCTTTCCCCCAAGGACTCCCACTCCCTGCGCCAGCTCCTCGAAGCGGCTTCCTGTGTCGGCCCTGAGTTGTCGGAGAAATTCTGTGTTCTCGTCAAGCCGCGCTTCCAGCTCGCGCACGAGGCGCAGCGTCTCCTCCTGATTTTTGCGCAATTCTTCCACCTGTCCCCTGGTTTGGTCCACCGTGTTCGGAACGTTTACCAGTTTTCTTCCGTAACAGCCGGATTGGACCAGGAGAAGGGCCATCGTTAGGTAGAGAAATCCCAGACAGTATCTCATTGCAACCCACCAGTCTCTTTGAATCCCCTGCCCGACAGCCGGCGCCGGGCAGGGAACGTGACTACTTCTGGACGATGACGTGAGCGCGTCTGTTCTTCGCCCAGGCTCCTTCGTCGTGCCCGGAATCAAACGGGCGCTCCTTTCCGTAACTGACAGTCGAAATCCGAGAAGGGTCGATTCCGTAGTTCACCAGGTAGTTCTTTGCGCTCATGGCTCGCTTCTCGCCGAGCGCGAGGTTGTACTCGATCGTGCCCCTCTCGTCGCAGTGCCCCTCGATCGCTATCCTGAGCTTGGGGGTTTGCGCTATGACTTTTCCGTCGCTCGCAAGGACCCCTCTGGCCTCTTCGCTGAGCGAGTAGTCGTCGAACGCGAAGAAGACGTCCCTGAGCTTCGAGGCGGCAGCGACGAGTTCAGCCGCGAGTTCTTCCTCCACGCGTGCCTGAGCCTCCTGTGCCGTGACCTCAGGTTGTGTCACCTCTTCCGCGGGGGCCCGCGTCGGCGCTGGAGCGCTGGAAAGCTCTCCCGTCGGAGTTATCTTCTTCTTGGCGCAACCCAAGGACAGCAGCAACGCCAGGGCCGCGACAATAAGAGCGACATAAAGGATTCTCTTTCTTAGCAAAATTGTCACCTCCTTCCTGTATCTTGTTTGCATTCAGTCACTACTCTTCGCCAGTGCGCGGAGACCACGAAGGGTTGAAGTTCTCACCTCTGGTTGTCAGTCGCCTGGCGTTCGAACCGTCCGCGCTCATCAAGTATATGTCGCGCTTTCCATCTCTCGTGGAGCTAAATACTATCTGTCGTCCGTCCGGCGACCAGTTCGGGTTTTCGTTGTTTCCTTTGCCCGAAGTCAACTGGATAGGGCTCACACCTGCTATGTCTACCACAAAAACCTCGAAATTGTTTCCCATTCTTGAGGCGTACACAATCCTGTCTCCCTTCGGCGACCAGGCAGGCGAGTCATTGTAGGAACCGGCGAACGTGAGTCTTCTCACGTTGGAGCCGTCGGCTTCCATCAGATAGACTTGCGGGCTCCCGCTTCTGTCCGAGGTGAAAGCAATCTGTCGTCCGCTCGGAGACCAGGAAGGGGAGGAGTCGATGGCAGGGTGACTCGTCAGGCGTCTGAGGCCCGAGCCGTCCGTATTCATCACATATATCTCCGCGTTTCCGTCCTTCGTGAGCGTGAGCGCGATCTTCTTTCCATCCGGTGCCCAGGCAGGACTTGAGTTGAGCCCTCTGTAAGCCGAGAGTGTGTATGGCTTGCCGCCGTATCTTCCCACGACGTGGAGGTCGGGGTTTCCGCTCGAGTAACTCGTGTAGACGACTCTCTGTCCATCCGGGCTCCAGTGGGGAGAAAGGCAGATGGACTTTTCCATCGTTATCTGTTTGCCTCCGTATCCGTCGTAGTCCATGACGTGTACTTCCTTGGCCCCGGACGCATTCGAGACGAACGCGACGCTTGTTGAGGCGATTCCTCTCTCGCCGGTCAGTTGCAGGACGATTTCGTCAGAAAACCGGTGAGCGGCCTTCCTCAAGGCGCGTTCGACAAACTTGTAGCGCTTGTTCATTATCGTCTTACGACTCGCAATGTCATAGAGCCTGCCCTCGAAGACAATTTTGTCATCCTCGGCCGACACCCTTCCCTCGACGAGGACTTCCTCCTTGGAGCCGACTTTGGTCTTGAAACTATCAAGAAACGCGTTGAGATCGCCGGCAGGCGCGCGCGCGACCTCGAAAAAACCGGAGAATCGAAGGTCGGATTCCACTATCTTCTCGAAGTCTGCCGAATACCTGCCGAGGCCGCCGGCGCCGAGTGTGCCGAACCCCGCCACGTAGACTCTAATCGATATGGCTTGAGAAGTTCGTATTTCCAGGCGCACCTCCGGTGGCTCGGCGCTGGTCGCCGTGGGCGCATGAGATGACAGAACCCCCAGGGTAAGGCCTAACGGAACCATCAGATGGAGTACGAGCGCACGCAGGTAGGGACGCGGCCCGGTTGGGTGGGGTCTCGGGTGGAATGTTCTCGCAATGCTAGAAGACACGATGTTCACGCCTTTCAAAGAGTGTACGGCAGTCGAAAAAACGAGCTGTTGCGTCCTTGCCACTATTGAACATATTCGAATCCAAAATGAACGCCGAGCGAGCTGTCGGCAAATCCTCTGGGTAGAGAGGGAAAAGGCTCAGATCTCAGGACGGCCCTCAGTGCCGACTGGTCGAAGAACGGAATGCCAGAGGGCGTCTCTATCTTGAGGTCGGCGATCCTGCCGTTCCGCTCGATTCTGAAGAATACGACCGTTCTAACCGCGCTGGCCGCTGTACTGAGCCCGGCAGGCGGGTTCCAGCTGGAGCTCACCTTGTTTCTGACTGCCACGAGGTAGTAACTGAATTCGAAGTTCTCTATGTCCAGTTGCAGTTGCGAGTAGTACCCACCTGCGCCTGAACCTCCTCCGGGACCGACTCCTCCTTTGACAAGAGAATGAAGGCCTGACTTCGATGCGTCCGGCGATTTCCTCTCGGCGTTGGCAGAATGTGATGAAGCGCTCTTCGTGTCCGGCGCCTCTTTCTTCTTTTCCGCGATCGCCTTCTTTTCCAGAGATTTCTTCTCGGCGGGAAGCTTCAGCGCTTCCTTCGTGACCTCACCGGGTTCGGGGGTCGCCAGCGTCGCGTCGGGCGGCTCATTACTGCCTGCCGGAGGGTCTTGCGGACCCGGAAACCCGGCCGGCAGGGACACGAGACTTACCTCGTAGATCGTTCCCGGAGAGAGAATCGTCGCTCTTCCGGTCAGAGGGCCGAAGATGACCGCCAGCAAACCCAGATGTACTGAGAGGGAAATGACAAAACCTTTTTTCATGCGAATGGCGAACCGCTCCGCGACCGCGAGCAGGCAAGCGGCTGCGAGCCACCAACGACCGACTTCGTCTCCTGGCTTCTCATTGCGCTGCGCCTTCCGTGAATTCTGCAACGAGCCCGAGGTTCTCTATGCCGACCTTCTTCAGAATCGAGACCACTTTCACGACAAAACCGTACGGCACGTCTTTGTCGGCCCTCAAGAAGACCGGTCTACCCGGAAAGGCGTCTTTGAAGATACTCAACTTGTACTCGAGTTCGCTCAACTGAACGATCTCCTTGTCGAGGTAGATGTGCTTGTCTCTTGAAACCGAGATTATCAACCCTTCCTTGAGGTCCACTTGCTTTGCATCGGCGCGCGGCAAATCCACGTCCACGGCTCCCTGAATAAAAGGCGCCGTGAGCATGAATATGACCAGTAGGACGAGCACCACGTCGACAAATGGGGTCACATTTATGTCAGACAGGTTTCTCCTCTCCAGATTCATCTCACAGCATACCTCCGCTCAGTCTGTCACAGAATTCTGAGATGAACTTAGTCAAATCGTTCTCTGCACTCCTCACTCTGCCCAGGAAGAAATTGTAAGCGACAACCGCGGGAATGGCAGCCGCAAGCCCTGCAACTGTCGCAATCAAGGCTTCGGCTATGCCCGGGGCAACCACGGCAAGGGTTGCGGATCCCCGCAGACCCATGCTGAGAAAGGCGCTCATCACGCCCCAGACCGTGCCGAGAAGTCCGATGAAGGGTGTCACACTGCCGGTGGTCGCAAGAAAGGTCAGGTATGATTCCATCTTTGAGACCTGGGTGCTCGCGGCCCTATTCATTGCCGATCGCACCCTGACAATTCCCTCGTTCGCAGGAGTCGCAGCCTCTCTCGAGGCGGCGACGCTGCCGCCCCCGCGCGGCGCCATCTCGGGCTCGGCCTCCGTGATCAGGTTGGCGTAGGGGCTCGAGGGCTTCTGTCTCGAGATTGCAGAAAGCTCCTCCAGTCTTGCTCCCTCATGGAATCTTCTCTTCAGCAAATCCGAATGTCTATCCGCGGCTCTGAAGAAGCGTATCTTCTCAATGATTACGGCCCAGGAGATCACCGAAAACACCAGGAGCACGACCAAGATCAACTTCGCAAATGAACTTGCATCAGCGATCAGCCTGTAGATGCTTCCTTGACCCAGGGCGAGCGAATGTAGCCAGATTGAATGCATAGTTGCTCCTGCTTCGTAGTTGTTCCGGTTCTACCGATTGAACGTCGACAGCTTCAATTCGTTTCCCGGACTAGTGACGCAAACCAGCGAAGAGAATTCCGGCAGGGCGAAAAGACAGAGTCTTGTCACATGAAGAGCCGCAGAGCGCCGTTTCCGCAAGAGACTATATTCTCTGAGGCCCCGATGTCAAGGGCAATCGGCGCGGCGACACGACCGTCGGTGTGTGCGAGCCGATGGAGCACGATTTCTGGAATCGAGAAGCTCATGAGAGGCAAGATACGCAAGGGATTCCAACGGCGCCCCCTCCGTTTTCCCTGTTTTCATGCCGAACAGCCGCCCATCTAAATTTCGAAAAGGTGCAGTTTTCTCTTGACCTGTTTTGTGGCCTGTGGTACACAGACATCAAAGCGGCAAGTTAAAATCCGGCATGAAGGTGAGGTGATAGTATGAACAAGGCCGAACTGATAAGCACTGTTGCGAAGGCAGCGAAGCTCACCAAGAAGGACGCCATGATGGCCGTGGAGGCAACCCTCGATGCCATTAAGAAGAACACCAAGAAGGGTGTCCAGCTAGTAGGCTTCGGTAGTTTTCAAGTGGCAAAGAGGAAGGGCAGAATAGGGCGCAATCCGCGCACTGGTGAGGAGATCAAGATCCCGCCTTCCAAGACGGTTCGTTTCAGACCAGGCAGTGCCTACAAGGAGCAACTGTAGTCCTTGACTGGATGCCAGTAACAAAGGGGTGATCCTCAGTGGTCGCCCCTTTGCTTTTTCCCCTTTCCCCGGTCCCGCGCTCGTCTTCGGGAACGCCGCTTTGATTCCCTCCGAGTCTCCGGCAATCTCTTTCAGGGCATGTCACCAGTGGGAAGCCGACAGCGTTTTGTATGGATAGTAAGTACCCATGCGCAACTTCTTGATACACTTTGAGTAGTATTGCGATCCCATCGAAAGGGTGACGGCGGTTTCGATCGACCCCTTGCCGTGGTTCGGCAACGAAGACGCGCAATTCCACCGCGGCGCCATCATGCGTTATTGCAACACAATATAGCATCAAGTGAAAGGACGATTACTTTCGTTTCTGGCACAGTGTGTGCAATGTACGTTGGATGCAAAGGGCTCTGAGACCGCGACCTGTTTAACCAACCCCGGCAGGAGCAATCCGCCAAGAAGGCAACAGGGCAGCCACAGGCAGATTGCGGTCGCGGCTCAGAACCTTTCGCACGAATGAACCATCAGAGGCCGGAAGAAATAGGAGAGACGGAGAAAGCAGTACCGAAGCAAGACAGCCCACAAGGCTGCCACACAGGGCGCGGTCAAAGGTGACCGTGCCCGAGGAAGTCTGGAAAGGCTCCCTGCCACTCTCGTGACGCTTCGCAAACACGACCATTTTGCGGTCGAGCTGATGCCTCCCTTGCGTTTTGTAGAAGCCACGGTGTTGACGGGGAGCCAATCTTTTGTGGCGGCCGTTGGCTCCCGGTACCGTGCCCTGCGCGGTGCCGTGAGGCGGCCGGCCGCCTCTCTCGCGGACCGCGCAGGGCCGAATTTACTTGATTCTAGCCCTGTCTAGTGATACAAGAGAAGGTGTGGAAAGGCGGCGTCAGGGTCCTCACTTTGTGAGGCCGAGTGCCTCAGATTGCTCGAACCCTTTCATGGGAGCGATTCCAAATCGGTACACGGTGGTCGAGTCTATCTCCTACGGGGGAATGGCCATTGTATTCAAGGTCACCGATGAGGAAGAGGGCCGAATACGGGCTCTCAAGCTTCTCCCCCTGACTGGTTGTAGTCCCACCGCGGTAGAGCTCTTCAGGTTGGAGTTTGCTCGCGTATCCTCACTAGAACACCCTCACATAGTGAAAGTTTATGATTTTGGATCGGCCGGTGACGAGGCGCTTTACTTCGTCATGGAGTACCTTGAGGGTCTCCATTTCGATGAGGCTCTGAGAGACCGGCCCTTCGATACGGTCATCAAGCTCTCAATACAAATATGTGATGCACTCTCCTACATCCATTCGAGAGGGATCGTGCATGGTGACATAAAGCCGGCCAACGTGCTGGTGGTAAGGGGCGAAGGCGGAAACGGGTCTCCGGAGAAAGCGGGTGACGTTCCGGAGAACGGAGGATTGACCGTCAAACTTACAGATTTCGGTCTTTCTCGCGCCATGAGCCAGGCGGGCATCGCAGGAGGAACGCACGCCTACGTCGCACCCGAAGTAATAAGAGGTCTACCCGTGGACGCACGCGCCGATCTCTACTCTTTCGGCGCGATGCTGTACGAGCTGGTGGCGGGAGCGAGGCTTTTCAGCGAGACCTCCGAGGAAGCCCTCTTGAGAGCGCATGTGCTCAAGAGACCGATATCGCCCAGGGAAATCAACCCATCCCTTCCTACCGAACTCACGAACGTGATTCTCAAACTGCTCGAGAAGGACCCGGAGCGGAGATATCAGTCCGCGCGCGAGCTCTCGCGGGTCCTGACGCACGTTGCGGGGCTTGAAGCCGAGACTGAGATTCTCTCTCCTCAGCCCGTGGCATTGCTGTCGCCGGAGATTGTCGGCCGAAAAGAGGAGATTTCTCTATTGAGAGAGAGCCTGGCGTCGTGCAGAGCGGACGGGAAAGGTGGTTTCTTCTTGGTGACGGGGGAGGCGGGGATTGGCAAGACTCGACTCTTGGATTGGCTCAGACTCGCGGCTTCCATGGACGATCTGCGGGTGGCACTCATGAGATCGGACGAGTCTTTTGCCTCCTCCGGCCGAGTTCGCTTGAGATGGAGCGGCAAGGCAATTGGAGCCGGGCCGTGCGCGCATTGTGAGGTGCCGGAAGTGGCGGAGTCTAACAGACCGGCTGACGGTGGTTCGGGAAGAGGGCTCGCGGAATTCTCGGGTGCGGATCCACTGTTCAAGAGTATTTTCCCCGGAACCACGGACAAGCTGGAACCTAGCGTCGTTCTCATAGACGATGCCCACTTGGGAGGACCCGAGCTCTTGAGTAGCCTCATAGCCAACGTTCCCTTCACGTGTGCCATGCCCCTTCTGTTTTTTTGCAGTTGTGAGGTCGAGGCCTTTGAAAAGGGCACCGCCGCGGAGAGACTCTACTCGGAGCTGGAGTCGCACGCGGGGGTTCGGAAACTCGCGCTTCGCAGGCTTTCGATGGAAGAGGTCTTCCAACTTGCCTCGTCCATGCTGGCGGTCGAACCTCTTGATGAGATGAGACCGCTGGCCGAGTGGCTTTTCTTGCGGTCTCAGGGTATTCCCATGCTGGTCGAAGAGCTCTTGACCGAGCTTGCGTCGCGGGGCTGCATCAAGAGAGTCGGAGAAAGAATAACGTGGGACCTATCCGGTGAGGCTTCGATTGTCTCTGTCCTGGGTGCCCCTGATCTGCTGGAGAGGAGGCTTGGGGCACTGAGCCCGGACGAGTCCATGCTGCTCAAGGCGGGCTCGATTTCAGGAAACGCCTTCCGCACAGAGGCCCTGGGCTTCGTTCTCTCTAAGCCGCCCGCCGAAATCGCGCGACTCATCAGCGGTCTGAGAGACAAGGGCATCATCGAATCCGGTGAACCGGGTTACTACGTTTTTTCCCACCCTGTCGCGAGGCGCACGGTGTTCCAAGGAATAGACGCGGGAGTCAAGCGCGAACTCCACGCGAAGATGGCTCTGTGGTTGGAGAAGAATGAGCCGGAGACCGGGTTGGCGGAACTTGCCTTGCATTTGGAGGAATCTGGCCGGAACGAAGACGCGCTGGCGTGCCGGATGAGATGCTTCGAACTCGCGGTGGGGGAAAGCTCCTACCTGGACGCCCTTCAGCACGGTAGGGTTGCGATCTCGCTCGCGAGGGCAGCCGGGCAGAAGGACTTACTCACGCGCGCACTGGGGTTGACCGCAGACTCGGCGGAACGAGCCGGCAGTCACGCGGAGGCGCTCCGGCTTTGGGAAGAGCGCCTGAGTCTCATTCCTGGAGAGAGCAGAGGCGAACGGTTGCAGACAACCCTCAGAATCGCCAAACTCAAGCTCAAGTTCTCGCGGTACGATGAGGCGGAGGAGAGACTCCTTGAGGCCATGAAGCTGGCTTCGGCTGGAGGGTTTGAAAAAGACAGAGCAGAAATCCTTGCGGACATGAGCTGGGTGTATTTCAGAACATCCAGGGACGACGAAGCGCTGAAGTGCCTGGAAGAAGCTGCAAGATTGGCTTCCGAGAGCGGAATGGAGGCGTTACTGGCCCGCATCGAGAACCGCTCGGGAGTGGTGCTCTCCAAGCTCGGGCGTCTCGAAGAGTCCGAACGGCGCCACAGGGAGGCCGTGCGCCTGGGACGGCTGAGCGGTGGAGCGGACGTAGTGGCACCCTGTCTCAATAATCTGGGATTGATCCTCCTGAAGAGAGGTCGCTTTGAAGAAGCGGAATCAGCCATTTCTGAGGCCTGCGATAAGGCTCAAGAAGCCGGCGAACTGATAGTCCTGAGCGCCTGTCACAATAACTTGGGACTTGTGCGCAAGGAACTCCTCGAGCTTGACGGGGCTCTCGAGAGCCACCTGAGGAGCATGGAGCTGCGCAAGAGATGTGGAGACCTGGTGGGGAGCGGCAGAACATCGGCGAATGTCGCGGTCATTTACAGACTCAAAGGAGAGATACCGCTCGCCAGGCGATTCTACGCAGAGGCTTACAGAATCGCAGAACAGTTTGACCTCAAGCATGAAAGAGCCGTTGCTGCAGGAAACCTTGCAGAAGTCGAAGGCCTGACGGGCAGCCTGGATGAGGCCGAGAGACTTTACCTGGAGGCCATGGAGATCCACAGGGAAAGCGGTGACAGGGACGGCGTTTCCACTTGCGCGGCAGGACTTGGTCATGCTTTCTTGAGAAACGGAGACTCCCTCGGGGCCCTGCAATGGGTCAGAAAGGCGATCGAGGCTTCCTCGACCGGATCTCAGGAGAAAGTAGTCGCAGAGCAAGTGCTCGTTGAGACTTTGTGTTCGCTAGGAGAGATCGAAGAGGCCGGGAAGGAGCTGGGGCGTCTGTCGCTACACACGGACGAAGAGACTCGCAGCGTGGGACTTGGGATTCTGAGGAGAATGGAGGGACTGATTCTGGAAAAGAGCGGGAATCTTAAAGAGGCGATCGAGAAATACCGGTCCTCATGCTCTGTATTGAGTCAGGAAGGGGATTCGCTGGAGAGAGCGCGAAGCCTTCTCTCCTTGGGCGAAGCACTCCTTGCCTATCGCAGAGAGACGGCGTCAGGCGAATCCTCGCAGAGCAAGAAGGAGCTTCTGGCCGAGGCCTTGTCTGCCTTGGAGGAGGCTGATCGGATCTTCGAGAGAATGCAGGCCGGCCCGGAGAGAGCCAGGGCGATGTCGGCCCTACTGAATGCCTACAGGGAAGCTTCGTCGCTACCGGGGGCCACGGCGCAGAAGGAGGAAACCGACACTTTGTTCAAGACCGCAGAGCTCATCAACTCGACGCTGCCGTCCTCGGTGGTGCTTGAGAAGATAATGGACCTGGCCCTGGAGAAGACCGGTGGCGAGAGGGGTCTCATTGTCTTGACGAACACAGAGTCAGGAGAGATTGAGAAGGTTCTGAGTCGCTCACTGGAGGATCAAACGGAAATAGACGCGCTTGAAATAAGCCGCACGGTCGTTAAGCGCGTGACACGAGGGGGTCAGGCCTTGGCGACGCCCGACGCCTCAGTAGATCCTGAGCTCAAAGACATCAAGAGTGTTGCTCAGCTTGAGATTCGCTCCATCCTGTGCGTGCCTCTCAGGGCGAGAAACAAAGTCATCGGCGCCGTCTATCTTGACAACCGGAGTGTTCCGGCGGCCTTCGGGTCGGCTCACCAGAATTTCATGGAGGGTTTTGCGAATCTCGCAGGCATGGCCATCCAGAACAGCATGCTGCGCGAGGAACTGGAGGGAATGAATCAGTCTCTCAACCGTGAGAATCTGGAACTCAGAAAGCAGGTCGCCTCTCACTACAAGTTTGACCAGATCGTCGGCGAGAGCCCGCAGATGAAGAAGGTGTTCGGCGCCATCGAGAAGGTGGCGAGCAGCGGCGCAACGATCATGATCACCGGCGCGAGCGGCACCGGGAAGGAACTCGTGGCGCGTGCCATACACTTCAACAGTCCAAGAAAAGACAAACCCTTCATTCCGGTCAACTGTGCGTCCATTCCGAGAGAATTGATTGAAGGCGAACTGTTCGGCATAGAAGATCGCGTCGCCACGGGTGTGTCAAAGAGGATCGGGGTTTTCGAGCAAGCAAACGGAGGTAGCATATTCCTGGACGAAATAGGCGACATGAGTCTTGACCTTCAGGCCAGACTCCTGCGAGTGCTTCAGGAAAGAGAATTCACGAGGGTGGGTGGGAGACGGAGCATCAAGGTGGACGTGCGAGTAATCTGCGCCACAAACAAGAATCTGTCTGACGAGATGGCCCGGGGTAACTTCAGAGACGACCTGTATTACAGGATTTCCGGCATTCCCATCAACATCCCTCCCCTGAAAGAGAGAAAGGGCGACATACCCCATCTGGTAGCGTTCTTCCTCAAGAAGTACAGTGCCCTCCACACGAGAAGCATCCCGCCCAAGATAGGCGAGGAGATCATGAGAGCACTCATGGAGGGCGAGTGGGAAGGTAACGTTAGAGAACTGGAGAACTGCATCGAGAGGTTTGTAGTCATGTGCGCGCCCGGAGAGGAAGTGCGCTTCGGTCTCCTTCCGCAGGAGTTGAAGACGAAGGCCTTATCCTTGAGCCCGGCGTCCACCTCTGGCACGACAGGCAAGAGGAAGCTGAAAGAAGAGGTCGCCCAGGTGGAGAAACAGAGACTCATGGAGGCCCTGATCCGCAACAACGGGAACAGAAGCAAGGTTGGCAGAGAGATCGGAATCTCCGAGCAGAGCGTCAGATACAAGATACGAAAGCACCACATCAACGTTCGCCAACTGTGTCGAGGCACTCTAACTTGAGTCGCGCCCACGTGTTCCCTGCGGCCAATCTTGCACCTGCCGAGGTCCATTCCTAGATTTTGTCGAGCCGTTCCTGGCGGTCTTTAAGCCATCCATTCAATCTGCCGCGTAACTCACGACTCAATAATACGTTACCGCGCCGTGTTTTTTGACCTTCTTGGCACGCAACTTGTTCTCCTACCTGATTATAGTTGGCTCTCTAGTACAGCTTCCTGACGCTTTGCCCGGCCGCCAAAGAGAGTGCTCTGTCCACGTTTGTCCAAGGAGGTGTTCCGCATGAACCTTTCTACAGTATCCAGACGATTGGTGATTCTATCCGTTCTGGTCTTGTTCTTGTTGGTCGTACTGGCTCCAGTCGGCGTCGTCACTGCGGGTCCGGCCGGTCTTCCGGAGCCAATACCGGTTGTTCCTCCAGATGAGGATGGTTCGGGTGGTGCAGGCACGGGTGGTTCGCTTGCGCTGCTGAATCTGGTCGTCAGTGTGGGGACGGCAGTCGTCCTCTAATGTCATCCTTTGGCAAAGGATGCCTGGAGCAAAGCGGCGGTCGGGTCTTCTCCAGGTGCATTACTCTTGGGAACAGGAGGTCGTGTGATGGCGATGTGGAACGATGGAAAGTCGCGGAACGCCACTCATGAGACCCTGAGAAAGGTCCTTGAGCGGGACAGCAATTTCCTTCCCAACGTTCTTGTGATAGGCAGTGATGGGGCACGCAGAAAGTGGGTTGCACGCATGTTCCACGCGGCCAGCTTCCAGAACAAAGGCGCATTCACCGTGCTCAGATGCAAGAACGGATCGCAGGGACCAAAGAGTGAGTTCTTGAATCTGTTCTTTGCCCTGACGAGAGACGGGGAGTGTCCGTGTTCGCGGACCTCCACGTTGCTCTGGGGTAGAACACTTTTCATCGATGAGGTCGAGCAGATGGACTCACAGGGCCAGAGGCTATGCCTCGAATTCCTGAAGCAATTGCAGAGATTCAAGAATGAGAGGCCTGGCGAAGTGGGATTGAGGGTGATCGCGGGAGTGAGCAAGGATCTCTCTGACTCAGTGACCCAAGGCAGCTTTCTTCCCGGCCTCCTGGACTTGCTCGACAAGGTGCGGATAGAGCTTGACCCGGCGGGCAAGAAGAAGATCGAAACAACATTCCCCAAGCGCGCGTGCGCGGGCGTTGAGGCTTAGCAGGGCAAGGCCGGCCCGGTTGGCGCGCACAAGAACATCTCCCGGCACAGCCGCATGGCGCCGCAGGCAGCTCTCCACCCCTCCCAGAGCCCTCCACAGGCATGACGCGAGGGCTGACACACAGAAAATGACGCGGACCTTGCCTGCCGGCACGTACACAAAGCTCTGGTCAAGAGTTGGCTCAATGTGTATGATGTCTGCTGCCTCGTACGCTCAAACATAGGTGGCGTCAGCGTCTTTTTCTCCATCTGACGGAACGTGCTAGGGAGGAAGAGAAGTTCCTCATTTTCTTTGCGTTTGTGACTCGTTGCAGCCAACCCGAGTATGCCGACCACCAGTCGAGTTCAGTAGATCATGAAGTTGGATTCTATTCTTCTAAGAAAACTCCTGAGCTTCTTCATACTTGTCTTCATCGGGGCGTGTCCCTTTTCCATCGCCCTTTCTCAGTTCGGTCTGTTTCTGGCGCTCGCTCTTTGGGTTTGCATCATGTTGTTGGAGAAGAAATCCTCGGTTCCGCGCACTCCCCTCGATCTGTATTTCCTGGCGTTCGTGCTGGTGGGTATTAACTCGGCCATTTTCTCCGGTGAGAGGGGAATGGTGGTGATCTTCGTCAAGCGACTCTTGCTCATCCCCATCGTCTACTTGATCCTGGGAAGTGTGACAAGCAAACGATTCCTGGCTGTGTTACTCGGCACCCTCGCCGGGGTCATGGCCATCCTGTCTCTGATAGGCATCCGAAAGTATCTCGTCGGGGTCCAGGGACTGGAAGGTCGCCTGGAGCTCTTTCATCACTACATGACGTCGGGCGGAATCCTGATGATGCTGAGTTTGATCGCTTTCTCGTTCGCCATTCTCGGAACCCCTCTGAAATGGAGAGCGGCAGCCTTGGCCAGCGGCGTGCTTATGCTTTTTCCGCTCGTTTTCACGTTCACGCGGAGTTCGTGGTTGGGGTTTCTTGCGGGATTCTTGATCATAGCGATCGCACACAGCAAGAAAGCCCTTCTGGGAGTCGGAATGATAATTGTCCTTTTCTGGCTTACTGCTTCACCCTCTCTGAAAGACAGGGCGAGCAGCATCTTCAACCCCTATCATCGGCACAACGTCGAAAGGGTCTGCATGTGGAAGGCGGGCATTCAGATAATCAAGGATCACCCGCTGGGTGGAGTGGGGGACGTGGATCTGGGGGAATGGTATGAGCGCTACAAACCGCCGGAAGCAAAGCAACGCGCGGGTCACCTTCATGACAATCTCATCATGTTCGGCGTAACACTCGGAGTACCCGGACTGGTTTTCTTTGTTGTGTTGTCTCTCAAGCTTCTCATTATGGAGTGGAAAATCCTTCGCTCCATCCCGAAAGAAGAATGGCTCTTGAAAAGCACGGTCCTCGGAGCTCTGGCTTCGTACGTCGGTTTTCAGATTAACGGGTTGTTCGAGTGGAATTTCGGCGACGCGGAGATCGCAATGCTGTTGTGGCTGACAGTGGGTCTGGCGCTGTCCGCACAGAAAATGGCGAGGCTTGCGGTGCTGTCCGGCGCAGGGCTTCCGTCCGGGAGGCGACCTTGAGAGTTGCGCTTGTTCACGACTGGCTCACAGGCATGCGTGGCGGGGAGAAGTGCCTCGAAGCGCTGTGTGAGCTTTTCCCCAGCGCAACGCTCTTTACCCTCGTGCATGTCAAAGGATCCGTCTCGGAAACCATCGAGAAGATGGCCATACGTACGTCGTTTGTGCAAAGACTTCCTCTTGCGCGGAAACGTTATCGAAGCTACCTGCCTCTTTTCCCCGCGGCGATTGAACAGCTGGACTTGCGGCGCTTCGATCTTGTTATTTCGTCGAGCCACTGCGTGGCCAAAGGTGTGATTCCTGGGGCGGATTCCGTCCACGTTTGCTACTGTAACACACCCATGCGGTACGTGTGGGCGATGTACAACGAGTACTTCGGGGGAAACCGGCTCCGCGGAATCGCAAGACTCGCAATTCCTTTCGTGGCGAGCTACTTGAGAACTTGGGACGTGGCCAGCAGTCAAAGAGTGGACGCCTTTGTTGCGAATTCAGAGAACGTGCGGAAAAGAATATGGCGCTGCTATCGCCGGAAGGCCGAAGTCATCTTTCCGCCGGTGGACACCGATAGCACCTGGCTATCCACAAAGGACGTCGGGTATTTTCTGATAGTCTCTGCCTTCGCACCATACAAGCGACTGGATCTTGCAGTCGAGGCATTCAATCGGCTTGGGGAGAGACTGGTCGTCATAGGCAGCGGCCAGGAAGAACAGAGACTCAAGAAGATGGCACGCTCCAACGTGGAGTTTCTCGGGTGGGTGGAGCCCGAGGATCTCAGGAACTACTACGCCGATTGTCGCGCCTTGATCTTTCCGGGAGAAGAGGATTTCGGCATCGTACCCGTTGAGGCGCAATGCTTCGGAAAGCCCGTGATTGCGTTCGGGAGGGGTGGTGTCCTCGAGACGGTGAGGGGGCGTTGGCCGTCCGAGATTCAAGAGAGGAAGCAGCAGAAACACACGGGGATTTTCTTCCGCGAGCAAGAAGTCGATCAGCTGGTGGAAGCTCTGAAGAAGTTCGACGAGCTTGAATTCGACCCCGGATCCATCCGGGAACACGCGCTTCAATTCGACAAGACTCGATTCAAGAGCAAGATGAAGGAATTCATTGAGCGGCAACTATCGCCCGGGGAGACGAATGAAGGGTCTTAGAGACAAGAACGAGCTGCTCATTCCTTTTCTGCAGGTGCTCACAGACGTTGTGGGAATCGAGGCCTCTTTCCTGGCGTCCTATTGGCTCCGCTTCTATTCTCCCCTGACCGCCGTTTTTCCCGTTGCCAAGGGCTTTCCTTCGCTGCATGTCTATCTCGTCAGTTCACTGGTCGTGATGCTGGTGTGGCTGCTCATTTTTAGAACGATGCGATCGTATGGGGCCAGAAGGAACGCGGGGGCGGTCGACGAAACATATTCGGTGGTGAAGGGTGTGACGTTGGGAATGCTGGTGGTCATGGCGAGCGCGTTCTTCTATCGCGGATTCTCCTACTCGAGGCTGGTGTTTGTCCTGATTTGGGCGACCAGCATCGTGATTCTGACCGTCAGCAGGATTCTTCTCATACACCACGAAAAACGTCTTCACCGGAGACGAAGGGGACTCTTGAGGGCGGCCATCATCGGATCGAGCAAGTGGGGCGACACCCTGTTTACGAAGGTCAATCGCCGGCCCGGACTGGGGCTGCACATCGTCGGTCACATGGGGCAAAACGCATCTCTGGCCGAGAAAATTCCGTGCCTGGGGGACTTTCGTGACATTGCGGGCGTGGTGGAACGAGAGGGGGTTTCCATCCTCTTTCTGGCTCTGGACGAAACGGAAATGCAGCAGCTCTTCCTGCTGATCAACGAGTGTTCGGGCCTGAACGTCAAATTCTATCTCATTCCAAACCTGCTGGAAATGATGACCAGTCAGCTTTGTGTTGAGGAACTGGAAGGAATTCCCGTTCTCAAGATCAAAGACGTGGCGATGAGCGACTGGAATCGCGTTTTCAAACGCGTGTTCGATGTCCTTGTTTCTTCCGTTGCCCTGTTGCTCATGTGTCCCTTGTCTTTCGTGATCGCGGTTGCGATCGTTCTGGTTTCCAAAGGGGGAGTGTTCTACAAACAGACGCGGCTGGGAATCGATGGCCGTGAGTTTGAATTGTACAAGTTCCGAACAATGCCTGAGGGAGCCGAGAGCGACACTGGTCCGGTCTGGACGGTGAAGGGAGACCCCCGCGTCACCGGCGTAGGAAGACTCCTGCGGCGAACCAGCTTGGACGAGTTGCCACAAGTGTGGAATATCCTGAAGGGAGACATGAGCCTGGTGGGCCCCCGGCCCGAAAGGCCCCATTTCGTGCGACAGTTCAGCACGAGGATCCCCAAGTATCTGGAACGTCAGAGAGTCAAATCAGGCATGACGGGGTGGGCCCAGGTCAATGGATTGCGCGGCAACGTTGCCGTTGAGGAAAGGACGCAGTACGATCTCTACTACGTGGAGAACTGGTCGCTCCTGTTGGACATCAAGATTCTTCTCATGACGTGCATGGCGGTGCTGAGGGGCGAGAACAGTTACTGACGCAACCTTTGATCTACAAGGGCTCAGTGCGAAAGAAGGCGATGCAGACCACCCTCACTTCCCGCGTGGCTTACAACACGATAGTCCAGTTTGTCGGCAAGGGAATCACGACCGTCATCGGAGTGATCACCCTTGGTCTCTTGACTCGCTATCTCGATGTCAGCGGATACGGGGAATACACGATCGTATTTGCCTTTCTGGGATGCTTCGCCGTCGCGGCCGATTTCGGCCTGTGTTCCATCGCCGTGAGGGACATTGCGCAGACCCCGGACCAGAAAGAGAAGATATTCGGCAACATCTTCACCCTGAGAATCATTCTGGGAGTAGGCCTTCTGGCCCTGGCACCGCTCGTCGCCTATTTCATTCCCAACTATAATCATGACATCAAGGCAGGGATCGGCATTTGTGCCTTTGCGTCGTTCTTCATCCTTCTGAATCAGACGCTGTTGGCAATCTTTCAGGTGAACCTCAGAATGGAGAAGGCGGTCATCATTGACACCGCCGGTCGAGCCATGATCCTTGTGCTCGTCGTGCTTTGCATCAAGGAACAACTTGGCTTTCTCTCCATAATTGCCGCACACGGCCTTGGCAACCTGGCGACGTTCATTCTGTCGTTGTTCTTGGCGCGACCTTTCATCAAGATCAGGCTTCGTTTTGACCGGGTATATCTGCGCCATCTGATCCCGCAGGTCTTGCCTCTGGGGGCAGTCGCGGTCTTGGGTATCGTCTATTCGAAGATTGACCAGATCATTCTCTCGCTGTTTTGGAGCAGCTGGCACGTCGGTATATATGGCGCCCCGTACAAGATTCTGGAGATTCTTGTTTCTCTGCCGGCAATGTTCGTTGGATCTGTGTTGCCGATCATTTCGATGTACTCGGCCAGCCGTGATTCCAGGTTTTTTGAGAGCCTCCAAAGGGCCTTTGATTTCTTGGCTTTGATGGCTCTTCCGACTGTGTTTGGAGTCTTAATGGTTGCGCCGACCATAATCAGGGTCTTTGCCGGTCGAGAGTTTGCCCCTTCCACGCCTCTACTTCGAATCTTGATTCTTGCGGTCGGCCTGATGTTTTTCGGCACCCTTGCAGGCAGTACCATTGTTGCTGCGGGCCTGCAGAAGCGCCTCGTGAAGATCTATGTCATCAGCACCGTGTCTAATATTGTTCTCAACCTGCTCCTTATCCCCATCTACTCCTTCTACGCGGCAGCCGTGATCACTGTCTTGACCGAGGCGTGGGCGTGCAGTGCCGCCTACGTTATTGTTTGGAGGCACCTGGGGTGGAGACCGCGGCTTGACCGTCTGTCGCGAGCGACGTTGGCCGCTCTGGTCATGAGCCTAATAGTGTTGCTTCTGAGGGGTGAGAATCTGGCAGTTCAGGTGGCCGTGGGAGGTGGGGTCTATTTCGCCGTCCTCTTTCTGACCGGTGCGATCAACAGAGAAATGATGAGAACCCTGCTGGGCAGGGTCGATTGAAATTGAGAACACCTCGGCCCGTGTCCACGGTTTCGCAGAGCGTGAAGGACCTCCAGGCCTAAACTTGTTGCTTCTTCGTTTCCTTGAGCGATCGAAAGACTTCCAGCGTGAGTTGCGCGGTGCGCCGCCAACTGAATTGAGCCGCACGGCGAAGACCCTTCTCTCGCATCGTTGACGCCAGGGCTTCATCAGTGAGAACGCGTGCTATGGCCTCGGCCAGACCTTCCACATCATCCGGGTCGACCTGCATCGCAGCGTCTCCCACGACCTCCGGTAGAGATGCCGCGTTACTGCAAATGACCGGTGTGCCGCAGGCCATGGCTTCCAGTGCAGGTAATCCGAATCCCTCATAGCGTGAAGGCAACACGAATACCGCAGCCTGGCGATACGCCTCGACCAGTTCCCAATCGGTCAGATAGCCCGCCCATTGTACAAGAGGTCCAAGACCGAGCTTTTCGGCCAACCGAGGAGCCTCGGGGTATCGATCGTCCTTCGGACCCACGATTCTCAGTGTTGCTTCCGGTGCGGCAGTCTGCCGGACTCTCCAAAAGGCTTCAACAAGCCTGGGAACGTTCTTGTATGGATCGAGTCGTCCGACGTAGAGAATCGTCTTGGTGTGAGCCTTGGCCGCACCAGACGGCGTAAACCGCGCGTCCACCCCGTCAGGAATCACGACCACGGTTGAAGGATTCGAAATCTGCAGCTCGCGCAGAATATCCGAGCGGGCGGAGGAGCTCCCGGTGATGATCACATCCGCGCGGCGGCCCACCTCAGTCATTAGCAGGCGATACAGGGGAAGCAAACGCGCCTTCTTTGAGCGCGGCGAATAGTGTGGAAACAAGAGTGGAATCAAGTCGTGCAGGTTGACCACGCACAGAGTGTCTCCGGCCCGATTCCTCGGAAACGCCAGAAACGGAATCATGTAGTTGGCAGAGTGGAAGACATCCAAACGCAGTCTTGTGAACAGGGAAGGAAGCACCAGTTGGCTCCACGGTGAAAAGGGACCGTGCGCCAGAAGAGAAGTGCTGAAATTGGGCGCCTCTTCCAAGTGCGCGAATGCACGGACTTCTTCCAGCGCGGCAGCCCGATCGAAGAAGAGTACGTATTCATTCTGGCGGTCAATCTCCGCCAGGTGCTTGACCAGCTCCCGCGTGTAAGTCCCGATGCCGCTGAGCTCGCGAAAAATCCATCGGGCGTCAATGCCGATTCTCATCCGTTGCCTCTCCCATGCCAGGTCTTACGTGCCGCCTCTCACCGGGTTGGGCACTGATCTGCGCCCACGGATTGTACCACTTTCTGTGTCGGTCAATAAGCCCCATGAGCCCCATCCAGCCGGCTACCCCAGCGTAGTCAGTTCGTGCCACGGGCACTTTTCGCCAGGCCTGCTCCTCGTGCCCCCGCTCGTACGAGTGGATTTGGACGTTGATGAGGGCGTGACTCTATAATATGATACCTGACTGGAGCAGGTGTGAAGGATCGACGTTGAGGGAAGAGTGGTGAAAGAGGTTAGATCATGGCCTTTCTGAGAAGGCTCTTGAATCTCCGACGAACTACCGAAAAGAATCGACACGACGGCAAGCTGCGTTCATGTCAATGCACCCAGTCACAATTGCAGTCCGAGACATTTCAGGCATGGTGTGCTCGCCTTCATGAGCGCCCCATGCAGATGCATAGAAAGGCCTGGGAATACTGTTACATCGTACAAGCGCTTCACGAGTGCGGCATGTTGGCGCCTGGGCGGCGGGGACTAGGCTTTGCGGTCGGGCAAGAACCGCTCTCGGCAATGTTCGCCAGCCTTGGGTGCGAAATAGTGGCGTCCGATCTAGATATGGATAAGGTGGACAAGGCCAAGTGGGTCGAAACAAATCAGCATGCGGCCTCCCTCGAAGTACTGAATCAGCGGGGCATCTGCGAGGCAGACTCGTTTCGTCGGCGAGTCACGTTTCGCTTCCTTGATATGCGGGAGTTGCCCGATGGATTGGGAACGTTCGACTTCATGTGGTCATCATGCTCACTGGAACACCTGGGAACCATAGCACAGGGAGAGAAATTCATTCTTGAATCCTTGAAGTATCTCAAGCCAGGCGGCGTCGCTGTTCACACGACGGAGTTCAATGTGCGATCGAACCTCTTGACTCTAACGCGAGGGCCTATCGTTGTGTTCCGACGCAGAGACCTGGAGCGAATTGCGAAGCGGTTGGGCCGATTGGGATACGCAGTGGATTTGGATTTCTCGTCGGGCAATCTTCCGTACGACAAGGTGATAGACAGGCCACCCTACAAAGAAGAAATCCACCTCAAGCTGTGGCTGAGTTTCTACGTTGTCACATCCTTCGGGCTGATCATAGAACGCCCTCGAGGTGATTAGTCCGGCAATGTCCGGTCGACGACCGGTGCAGCCTACTCTCGTCCGAGCGGTTTTCGTCGCGTTCGGACGACTTCCTCGTAGACAGCCAATGTCTCTGCCGCAGTCTTCCCCCATGAAAAGAGCTTTGCCTGTCTCATTCCGCGCGCTCCGAGATCGTGGCGGAGCGACTCGGTGCCCAATACCGCGGCCATCGCAGCAGCAATCGCATCGACGTCCTCGCAATTCACGATGAGACCGCTGTCACCCACAATCTCAGGGAGAGACGAGCGGTCGGAAGAAATCACCGCCGTGCCGCACGCCATCGCCTCCAGGAGCGGCAGACCGAAGCCTTCATACAGCGAGGGAAATACGAAACAATCGGCGGCAGAGTAGAGTGCGGGGCACTCTTCCGTTGCGACGAAGCCGAGCAGCCTGATTCGCTCCTCCATGCCCGTGGCCTGAATCTCCCGCTCGAGTTCCGGAAACTCTGGTTCGTTCCGGATGTCCCCCGCAATGACGAGGTCGTGCGGAAACGCGGAACGTTTTATCAGCCCGGCGTATGCTGCAAGCAGTCGCCTCACGTTCTTCCTGGGATCAATACCTCCCAGATAGAAGATGAATGGGTGAACAAGGCGATGTTTCTCCCGCACTGCAGCGAGCTTCTCCGGATCGGTGACTCGCTCGAACACCGGATCGACGCCGAGGTAGATGACGCGAACTCTGTCTTCCCGGGCGGAAAGGTAGGTAACGGCATCCCGCTTTGAACACTCGGAATCGGCGATTACGATACGTGCGCCCCGAACGATGCTCTTGAGGGCCCGTTGATACCCGCGGCGAAGAACGGTGCCGTTAGTATGGTAGAGCTCGGGAAAAACCAGGGGAATTGCATCGTGGACGGTCACAACCACCGCCTTCTTGTGCATTCCGAACCAAGGCGCATCGAGGTGAGAGAAGAAGTGAATCACGTCCGCCTGGCACCTTTGCAGAGTCAGCGGCAGATAGGCGAACGCGTCAATGATCGGATGGTTCAATGAAAGAAGGCCGGGCACCGAATGGATAAGATAATCAACATTCTGCCTCCGAAAGCGTTCGTCAACCGGCTTGTTCTTCTCGAATATGATCGAAAACTGAACGTGAGGGGCGAGCGCGGGCAGGTAACTGAGCAAGTTCTCCGCGTAGGTTCCGATGCCTCGATTCTTGTGGCGCTTGAAGCCGGGCTGAACCGGCCTTCCGTCCAGACAAACCCGCATTGTCTGCCTATTGTCGCTTGCGTGCGATCATGAAGGAATCGCCCCGGGCGTAGTATTCTCCGAACCGGAGCTTCTTGAGAAGATATCTGGGGTCAAGCCGGCTCTCTGACCTTCCGGTGTCCCTGTCGAACCCGCTCGCCACGATCTCAAACCCCGCGAAATGAGCCATCTCCTTCAGGAGGGGAAGGGGATATGGTCTCGTGTGGGTCAAGTCGAGCCAGAAGCGCTCGCTCATCACTTCGATACTCCCGAGATTGGGCGTGATGACGATCAAAATGCCGCCCGGTTTGAGCGCATCGAATGCATCGCCCAAGAAACCGAGCGCCTCGTCGGGCGTAAGATGCTCGATGAAGTGAGCGCAGAATATGCCGTTGTAAGTGTCGGCCTTGCCCTTCAGGAATTCCCTCGCATCGCCCTGCACCACGCTCAGGGTCTTTTTCTGAAGCTTGGAGAGCATCAATTCCGATCGTTCGAGGCCAATCGCCTCTATCCCCGCATCCTTCAGCAATTCGAGGAAGTCCCCCTCGCCGCATCCAACGTCGAGCACCGTGTCGCCCTTCGTGAAATAGGAAACGTATTTCCTCTGGTAAAACCGCGTTGCCTCGGGAGAGCCCGAGAATGCGCTGTAATTGAACTGGCTCAGCCGGGGCCGCGCCATGTCGATGCTCCTTTCGACTCTCCATCCACTGCTTTGCCCTCACGAGACGTTCGGCCGGAATGGCTCTGCCAACGGAGAGACGCAGACAATATACCAGATTTGCGAACTGCACGACAACGGAAAACCGAGGCGAAGCCCGGTGCAATTCGCGCGAGTCTCACGTACGTAGCGTCAAGAGTTTTGTGTCAGATTGGCCGTGAGCATGAGAATTGACACCGACGCTCTCAAAAAGGTAAAGTAAGTCCAGAAAAGAAGTGACCCAATGAGGAGGCATCATGAAATTCTCAAAGACGGAACTTGGATACGTCGTGAGACTGGAGCCGGGAGAAGAGATCATCTCCTCTCTCTCGTCATTTGCCGGAATTCAGGGCTTCGCGAGCGCGTCCCTGCAAGGCATCGGTGCAGCCACAGATCTTACGATCGGCTATTTCGAACGCACGAAGAAAAGCTACGTCAAGAAAGCACTGGTCGGGGAATATGAGGTCTTAAGCCTTTCCGGTACCATCTCTTCATTTGAGGGCAATCCCTGGGTTCATGCTCATGTTGTAGTGTCCGGCCCCGGGTTCGACGTGGTCGGCGGCCACTTGTTCTCCGGGAAAGTAACGGTTACAATCGAGCTGGTTCTCACGGTGAGTCAGAAGAGAATCGAGCGGAGAGAAGACGCTCAGGCCGGCTTCAAGTACATGGACCTGGAGCACTCCGTCTAGGAGATTCCGCCTGGGAGAGTCGCGAAGAATCTACGAAGAGTCGAGCATGAAGAAGTACGTTGTCGGTATCATAGGAGCCACGGGCGCGGTCGGTTGCGAGCTCATCAAGATTCTGGAGGAAAGGGATTTCCCCGTCGGTGAATTGAGGCTTTTCGCCTCGAAGAGATCGGCAGGAATGCTGAAGGAATTCAACGGACGGAGCGTCGCTGTCCAGGCGCTGGACGCCTCCTCTCTTGACGGGATCGAGCTGGCGCTGTTCTCGGCCGGCAGTCCGGTCAGCCGGGAATTCGCCCCCATTCTTGCGTCTCGCGGTGCGCTGGTGGTGGACAACAGCAGCGCGTTCAGGGCCGACGTGAAGATTCCCCTCGTCATTCCGGAAGTCAACGGCCACGAGGCGAGGGGCAAGCGCGGCATAATCGCGAATCCAAACTGTTCCACGATACAACTGGTTCTTGCCGTCGAGCCCGTCCATCGCACGTGGGGCATAGAGCATCTCTTCGTGGCGACTTACCAGTCCGTGTCGGGTACGGGCGGCAAGGCAATGCGCGAATTGCGTGAGCAGTCCTCGGCGCATTTGAACGGACGCCCCCTCGAGAAGGAGATCTACCCCAACGAGATCGCCTTCAACCTGTTTCCGCACATCGGCGATTTTGGCAACGATGGGCTCAACCTGGAGGAGAGGAAGATTGTCTTCGAGACTCGACGCTTCTTGAGAGATGAGAATCTGATGCTGTCGGTTACGGCAGTCAGGGTGCCCGTCTTTCGCTGTCACAGTGAAGCCGTCGTCTTGATCACGAAAAAGAAAACCACCGCCGGTGCAGTTGCGGATGTCCTCCGGTCCTGCCCGGGCGTTTGCTTGACGGACGGGAGGGACGTCGCATCATATTCGACGCCTCGCTTTGCGGAGGGGCGAGACGAAGTTTTTGTGGGACGCTTGAGAGACACTTTTCCGGAGGGCCGCGGGATCAGCATGTGGATTGTGTCCGACAACCTGAGAAAGGGCGCGGCGCTGAACGCCGTCCAGATCGCAGAAGTGGCCCTGGAGTTGAGATAAGGGGGAGCTCATGGACGAGGTTTATTCATCATACATCAGTAAGTTGATCGCACGAACAGTCGAGTCACTTGAGAAGCGTGGTTTCGACGCGTTTTCTGCCGAGAGCGGCGCCGCCGCCAGGGATTTAGTCCTGGGTATGATCCCTGCCGGTTCCACCATAGGCGTGGGTGGCTCTGTGACGCTGCGGCAGATAGGCCTCGTCGAGGCTTTGGAGTCGCGCGGTCACACGGTCTATCAGCGCTGGGGATCACAGGTTACTAAGGCCACTGCCACCGATACGGATTCTCGACGCGCACAGCTCGCATGCGATGTGTTCTTGAGTAGTTCAAATGCTGTTACGGTCGAGGGCGAGCTTGTGAACGTCGACGGAATCGGAAACAGGGTAGCCTCGATGATTTTCGGACCCGGGAAGGTGATCGTGGTCGCCGGATGGAATAAGATAGTCCCGGACGTGAACGGAGCGATCCAGAGGATAAGAAACGTGGCCGCCCCGCTTAACGCGAAGCGGCTGGAACTGAGCGTTCCCTGCGCCAAGACGG
Organism: Candidatus Eisenbacteria bacterium; assembly: GCA_026388185.1. NCBI lineage: Bacteria > Candidatus Eiseniibacteriota > Candidatus Eiseniibacteriota bacterium. The sequence goes on from JAPLKG010000008.1 coordinate 399,813, forward strand.
GCTATTGTCTTGACTGTGATGCCCCGGACAACATGTGCAGGGTCACCACGATCATCTCACGAAAACCTAGAAGAACAGACACGGCCGTCGTCCTGGTGGCGGAACAACTGGGCTTCTAGATTCACGCGGGGCGAGACTTCGTTTCGGCGGCCGCTCTTTCTTCGCAGCGGCCGCCGATCCGTTTCCGGTTCCGTCTTGTATGTTCCTCGGCCTCGGCCGCTATGGCTTGAGAGCCTCCTTGGCCTTTCTTATGAACGGCTCGAAGAGGTCGATGGGGACGGGGAAGAGAGTAGTGGAATTATTCTCGGCGGCAACCTCTTTCAGCGTCTGCAAGTACCTCAACTGAAGCGCGTACGGGAACTCCGATATTATCTTCGCCGCATCCGCAAGCTTCTGAGCAGCCTGATACTCACCCTCAGCGTTAATGACCTTTGCCCTTCTTTCTCTCTCCGCCTCGGCCTGCTTGGCAATCGCGCGCTGCATCTCTTGCGGGAGGTCTACCTGCTTCACTTCCACGGCGGACACCTTGATGCCCCACGCATCCGTGTGCTTGTCCAGGATGGTCTGCAACTGGAGGTTGATCCGTTCCCTATCGGAGAGCAGGTGATCCAGATCTGACTGTCCCACGACGCTTCGAAGCGTCGTTTGGGCAAGCTGGGAAGTGGCAAAGAGGTAGTTCTCGACTTCCACAATCGCTTTCTCCGGGTACAGTACTCTGAAATAGACAACGGCGTTGACCTTGAGGGAAACGTTGTCCCTCGTGATCACGTCCTGTGGTGGAACGTCCATGACGACGGTTCGCAGACTGACCTTGATCATACGGTCGACTATTGGAATGAGCAGGAATATCCCGGGCCCCCTTGCTCCTACAAGCCTTCCCAGCCTGAAAATCACGCCTCTTTCGTACTCCCTGAGTACTTTTACGGCGCTCAGGATTATTATGACTAGAATGACAATGAGTGTTGAAATCGCCGGCATAGCGTCCCTCCTTGCCTGGTAGATGATGGCGGTGACATTGATGATGGCACCGATGACGAAACGTGACTAAGTCGTGACTACCGCGAGCTCCTCTGCTTCCTCACGGTGAGCTTGAATCCATCCACTTGTGTGACTTGTATCTGGTCACCCAATTCCAGAGCCTCGCCGCTCGCGGCGTTCCAGAGCTCGCCGTGCACCAGTACCTTCCACCCGTCATCCGGCTTGCTGACGACGGTCCCGCTCTCGCCGACGAGGCCGGTGGCGCCGGTCGTGGGTTTTCTGCGTTGCGCCAAGAGGGCCTTGCCGACCGCGAAAATGAAGAAACCGGCCGTGGCGGCCACGGCCGCCGCTATCACTTGCCAGGAAATACGCATGAAGGGCTGCGGAGACTCGATGAGCATGAGGGATCCGATCGTCATGGACACTACTCCTCCAACTGCGAGCATGCCGTAGCTCGTGATCTTGATCTCGGCGATGAAGAGTATTATTCCAAAGATGATGAGGAGAAGTCCGGCGTAGTTCACGGGAAGTGTCTGCAGCGCGTAGAGGGACATCAAGATAAAGATGCCGCCGAGCACGCCCGGAAGTATCGCGCCGGGATTTGAAAGCTCGAAGAAAATGCCGTAGATTCCGAGTATCAGAAGAATGTACGCGATGTTAGGGTCAGAAATCACGTTGAGAATTCTGTATCGAAGATTCATGCGCAGCGTTTTGACTTCGCTCCCTTTCGTCCTGAGCGTCTTCGTCCCTGAAAGGACCTCCACGGTCATACCGTCGATTTTCTCCAGCAACTCCGGGACACTGGCGCAGATAAGATCCGCAACGTGAAGTTTGACTGCTTCGCTGTCTGCCACTGACACGCTCTTGCGCACGGCGTCCTCGGCCCATTGTTCGTTTCTCCCATGCTTCTTGGCGAGACCTCTGATGGAAGCAACCGCGTCGTTCACGACCTTTTCCGTCATTTCTGGCGAACTCTGTTCTCCGCCAAGACCGACTGGATGGGCGGCGCCAATGTTCGTGCTAGGAGCCATGGCCAAGATGTGCGAAGCGAGTGCGACGAAGACCCCGGCGGAAGCCGCGCGAGACCCTGACGGCGCCACGTAGGTGACGACGGGTACGTTGGACGAGAGAATGGCCTTGACGATGACCCTCATGGATTCCATCAGCCCGCCGGGAGTGTCGAGTTGGATTATGATGCACTCTGCGCCCTTCTTCTGAGCGTCCTCGATGGAACCTACTATGAAGCCGGAGGAGGCAGGGTTTATGACGCCGTTCACTTCGATAAGGTAGACGGAGTTGTGAGAGACTGCCTCCGAACCCGAAGTTTCGTGGGCTCCGGTCTCCGATGACGCAGTCTCAGAACGTGCGGCCTCCGAGGACGAGGTCTTGCGTGACACGATTCCGGCGGAGTCGATCTCCGACGCGACCGCCGAAGGCTGAGTTCTCGTCTCGCGTGCGGCCAGGGAAAGGCCGACGACACCCAAGACGCAGAGGATCACGCTCGCCAAGAGAACTATCGAAGCCGGTATTGTCTTCTTCATTTCAGGAACCCTTCTGGTGGAGAAACCTTGCTGAGACATGACACTAGCACCGGGGGATTGAATAGTCAACCGCGGTTTGATTTGACACACTTGCTGATGTAGTATCTCTCAAGACGAGAGTCGGTCGAGTTACCCGCGTTTGTTTCTGTCTGCTTCTGTCCGGGGCTGCGAGGACTACAACTATGCAAACGAACGTTGAGAAAGGCGACAGCAAAGTCGTCGACGTGGTCGGTCTTGGTTACACGGCGACGGACTATCTGTCAATAGTGCCGCGCCTGCCGGAGCCTGACACAAAGCTAGAGGCGCTTTGTCTTTCGATTCAGGGCGGGGGGCCCGTGGCCACGGGTCTTGTGACCGTGAGGCGGCTCGGCTTGAGCGCGTCGTACGTGGGCAAAGTCGGTGACGACGACTTCGGTAACTTCATGCTCCGCGAGCTTGAGAGAGAGGGTATCGATGTTTCTCGCGTGGTGTGCGAGAAGGGGGCTACATCACAATTTGCGTTCATCATGGTGGACGAAACCAGCGCCACCAGAACCATCGTCTGGACCAGAGGATCCGTGAACAAGCTCAAGAAAGGGGAGGCCGACCTGGACCTGGTCGACGCGTGCAAGTGCCTTCTCCTTGACGACCTTGAGGTGGAGGCGGCGATCGAGGCGGCGAAGCGAGCCCGTCTGGCAAACGTGCCCATCGTACTTGATGCCGGTAGTCTGAGGGACGGCATGCGAGAGCTTGTTGGCCTGTGTGACTTCGTCGTGGCCAGCAAGGAATTCGGCAGACAGTTTAGTGGCGAGGCCGGTCCTCTCGCCGCGGCGCAGAGAATCTATGACGAGACGGGCAGAGTTTCCGTTGTCACTGCGGGCGCCGAAGGTGCCGTCTGTGTCTGCGCCAACGGCGTTTGGAGACAAGAGGGCTTTCGAGTTCGAGCCGTCGATACCACCGGCGCGGGGGATGTCTTCCACGGGGCCTTTGCGGCGGGGATCATCAAAGGGTGGGAGATCCCCAAGGTTCTCGAGTTCTCATGCGCGGTCGCTGCGATGAAGTGCAGGAGCCTTGGCGGCAGACCGGGGATTCCGAGTTTCGTGGAGGCAATCGCATTTCTCAGGAGGGAGTCTACGGAACGTTGGTGGGGATCGGAGGGCGCACCGACAACCGAGGATGTACCGTGATACTGCGCGGCCCTGTCTCCCGCGGACCATCCTCGCTTGAAAGTGAGCGCACTCTCGCATAGACTGGTGACGTGACTGGAGAAACAAGTGTGCCTAAGCTCCTGGTGGATTCCACCGCCGCGCGGCTCTCAAAGTGGCTGAGATTCCTGGGCCTTGACGCCGCCCTCGATAGAAGCAAGAGCACCGCAGGTCTCCTCGTGAGGGCGCGAAGAGAGGGAAGGGTGCTTGTCTCGAGAAGAAGGAGCCTCGAGAGCGGATCTGCGCCTGGTTCTCCGCCTGGAGTCGTTCTTCTCGAGTCCGACCACCTAGTTGATCAGCTCAGGCAAGTCATCGCCACACTGAAACTCTCCGAGGGATTCTCGCCGCGATGCACTATTTGCAACGGCGAGCTCGACATCGTCCCGCGAGTCAACGCCGACGGCAGAGTTCCGGAGTTCGTGTACCGGACCCAGAGTGAGTTTGCCTTCTGTCACAACTGTGACAAGTACTACTGGAAGGGAAGTCACTGGAAGAACGTGCACGACGCGTCAAGACCTCTCTTGAGCGAGTAAACCGGCTCGACCGAAGGGAAGTGGAAGACGGGAGAGCGAGGAGGGCGGAACGGCGCGGAGAGAGAGGAAAGGGGGAGGGTTCGCTCCCGTGAACTTGAGAGTGATTTCTGCAAGCCGTCGCATAGACATGGTGGGAACACAACCGCGGAAGCTTGTGGAGACTCTGCGAAGAAAGCATCCACCGTCGGAAGTGCACACTCTAGTGATATGGACCAAGAACCCGGTCGCCCTCCTTCAAAACAAGCTACTCCGTGAAACCGTCGCCGGCTACACCCAACTCTTTGTACATTGTACGATCACCGGGATGGGGAATACGTTACTGGAGCCTGCCTGCCCGCCGATCGAGGAAGCTCTCCATTCACTGCCGGGATTGATCGCGCTCGTCGGTTTGCCGGAGAGAGTGAGATTGAGGTTCGACCCGGTAGTCCATTTCGTATTCCCCGACGGAAGGAAATATTCAAACCTTCAGCATTTCAGAAGAGTCGCGTCCGTTGCAGGCAGTCTGGGCATTCCCGAGGTGATCGTGAGTCGGGTGGAACTCTACCCGAAAGTTGTGAGCAGACTCGAAAGAGAGGGGATAGCGGCGGAGATTCTACCAGAAAAGGACGTGGCGAGAGAACGAGAATACTTGCGGCAGGAGTGTTCTGCGAACCGTCTGAGGTTGCTTGGCTGCTGCGTGCCGGGCCTAACGTCTTCCCGCTGCATTGACGGGGCGCTCTTCAACGGGCTTCACCCCCTCGGGCTCAAGTGTTCCGAGGCGAAAGCCAGGGGGCAAAGGCCGCTCTGCACGTGTACCGACAGTATTGACATCGGCTGGTACACGCCTTGCTCGCACGGGTGTCTTTACTGCTATGCCAATCCCAGCATTAGGGTGTCGCGGGACGGCAAGCCGTGGCCGCGCTAACCGGCTTGAGGGCGGCGGAACGCCGCTCCTACTGCCCCTGTGCCGCCGTCTGTTTCAGGTAATCCTCGATCCCCTTCGCGGCCTTTATGGCAGCCGGCGTTTGCGGGGATGATTTGTCCTGGGCCGCCAGATTGTACTCCTTGAGGGCAAGTTGCCACTGTTCTTTTTTGTGATATATTCTCCCGAGCTCGAAGTGGGCACTTCCGTAGTTCTGCTTAGTCTCGATCGCTTTCTTGTAAGCCGCTATTGCGTCGTTGTCCTTGGCCAGGTTGCTCAACGCCTTCCCTTTCACAAAGTACGCCTGGGCCATGTCGGGTTTTAGGCTCACGGCCGAGTCCGCAGCGGCGACGGCCTGCTCGTTTTGCTTCAATGCCAAGTACATCTTCGCGAGATAGAAATACGCCACGGGGGCGTTGCCGTGCGTGGGACCGAGCTCGAGCGCCTTCTTGTACGCCGCGATCACGTCAGGATAGTCCTTGTCCGAGGCGGCCTTTCGAAATCGGGTGGCCGCGAGTTGGTAGTGAGCGTCAACGTAGCCCGGCTTGATCTGAATTGCCTTCTCCAGTGCAGCCAGGGCACCGTCCAGGTCGTTTGTCTGGTCGAGCGCGGCCCCCAGGCTGAAGTATGCGTCGGCAGACATGGAATCAAGTTCGGTCGCCTTCCTGAGGTGGCTGACGGCGGTCGCGTAGTCCTGCTTCCGCAGGGCAACCGTGCTGAGACCGAAGTGGGCCGCCACGAGGGTAGAGTCAAGGGAGAGTGCGGCGGCGTAGGCGATTCCGGCGGAGTCAACAACGCCAAGCCGTTCGTACGTGAAGCCCAAGTTGTACTGAGCTTCGACAAAATTGGCAGAATCCGACACGGCTGCTCTTAACAGGGGCAAAGCGTCAGAATAGCTGCCCTTCTGCACGTATTCCATGGCGTCGAGATACGCTTTCGCGGCGGAATACTCGGACTGGGAGATCGCACCTCCAGACCAGGTCAAGATCGCCAAAAGCGCAATTGCAAGACAAAACCTTCGCTGCATGCTCTCTCTCCTCCTTGTCGGCCTCAAACGCGTTTGTCCCTACACTACCCTTGCGTCTCTGCTAATTAAGTTACACTGCCCGGCGGAACGTGTCAACCCTTGACTGCCTTCAGGCGCTAACCTATGCTAGTCGTGAATTGCTCTTCCCTTCGTCCCTTGCCGTTCGTTTCCCGTGGCCAAGGAATTCGGAATGGTCGAATGGTATAAAGAAGCCTTTGACGAGTTCTATGCGGAAGTCTATTCGCACAGAGACGAAAAGGAAGCCCAGGAGTTTGCCGCTTTTCTAGGGAAGGTGGTTACCCTGGAGGGCGCCGAAATGCTCGACGTCTGCTGCGGAGGCGGCCGTCACATCAGGGCTTTCGGGGCGGCGGGCGCAACTTGTTTTGGGCTGGACCTCTCGGAGGTCTTGCTCTGTCAGTGCAGGGCCGAAGGCTCGCGGGGCATGTCGAGAGTCGTGAGGGGGGACATGCGGAGTTTCCCTTTCAAGAGTGAGTCCTTTGATGTCTGCATCAACATGTTCACAAGTCTGGGATATTTCGAGGATGTGCAAGAAGAGCTCGAGGTCTTGCGCGAGGTGTACAGAGTGCTCAGACCGCGAGGTCTTTTCATTCTCGACCACGCAAACCTGAATTGGGTCAAGTCCAATTTCGAAGCCCGCACAGTCAGAACGAAGGGAGAGCTTCTCATCGAAGAGACGCGCAACTTGCTTTCCGACGGAAGACTCGTCGAGAAGAGGACTATAATACGATCTGCAGAAGACCCCTCCGTCGCCGTGAGCGATCACACCGAGAGACTGGTTCTTTTCGCCAAGACCGAGCTCGAAGGAATGCTCGTGAACATCGGCTACGATCCAGTCGGTTTCTACGGCGATTATGCCGGCGCTCCGTTTGAAGAGGAAGCTTCTCCTCGACTCCTGATTCTGTCGAGGAAGCGCGGTGGTTGATCAGTCTGAAAGGATGTATCCGTGAGTGAACAGTTTGCCAGGGTAGACCTTCGGACCTTTAAGTTTCCGGAGCTTTATGTGGACTACCTGTCGGAGAGACTGCCCGCCTCCATCGACGCTCCGGAGTTTTTCGGCAAGAAGCAAAGGGAGGAGTTTGAGACAAGAACGGCCGCGGCAGTTGAAGAGCCGTTCTGGAGAGATGTTCTCGAGTACAATGCACGTCTTGGGGCGAGCAAAGCCAGTCTGGAGGGGATAGAGGCGCTTTCTCACGGAAGAGCAATCCCAATCGTGACCGGACAGCAGCCGGGCCTTATGGGAGGGCCGCTCTACACGCTGTACAAGGCGTTGACCGCCGTGTCTCTTGCCGAACTGCTCTCGGAGAGCGGGCCGTCGCCAGCGTCCGCCTCCGGAGGCGAGACATCCGGGACGGGCGCACTCCAGAGCGACAAGCTGCGTGTAGTGCCGGTGTTCTGGAATGCCTCGGACGACAGTGATTTTGCCGAAGTGTCGAGCGCGACATTCTTCGACAGCGATCTCTCCCTCAGAAAACTCTCTGTTGCGGCGTCTCACCACTCGCCCGGAGGCATGGTGGGCGCGATGGGCACACAAGCTCTCAGCCGTCCCGTCGAAGCGCTGATGCGCGGTCTTGAGAAATCCCCTGCGACGACCTTCCTGATGCCCTTGATCGAGGACGGTCTCTCGGTTGCCGGTGACTGGGGCGAGTTTTTCTCGGCTCTTCTCGTTCGCCTGTTCTCCTCTTCAGGGATGGTGGTCGTAGATTCCAGGCTTCCCTCGGTGGGAAAGTACTCGAGGCCCACAATCGACGCCTATCTCAGGGAAGCAAGCTCAGTCGAAAGCCGGATTGCGGAGTGTCTCACTGAGCTGAGGGAACGCGGCTACGGCGAGCCGGTGTCGCCACGCAGCGGAGAAACCTGCGTGTTTCTCAAGGACGGAATGGCGAGAAGAAAAGTCTCGAAGGAGGAGCTTCCGGCAGTTGCAGACTCGTGGAGCAAGGGCGAGATCGAGCTTCTTCCGAACGTTCTGTTGGGTCCCGTGGTGCGGGACAGACTCATGAGGCCCGCGGTGAACGTCGTCGGGCCTTCCGAGGCGTCCTACTACATTGTGGCCCGAACGTTGTATGATGTACTGGGTTTTCCGCAAAGCCCAGTCTTTCCCCGAGTGAGCTTGACGATTGTGCCTCGGCGTTTGACCTCCCTTGTCGGCGAAGACCCAGGCAGGTTCAAGGAGCTGGTCGTTTCCTTTGACAAGGTGGCACGGGATTACTTTGAAAAGCAGGTTCCGCCTGAAGTGATGAGGGAGCTGGAGATTTCGCAGAACGACATGCGTTCCGTCGCGGGGAGAGTGGCCAGACTGGCCGCTGTGTCGGGAAAGAGCACGGAGGAAGTCGCCGCATCTGCTGCCAGGAAGATAGACTTTGAACTCGGGCGAATACGTGAGGGGTTGATCGCTGCTCACAGGAAGAGAATCCTGAGCGAAAATCCCTTTCTTCGAAAGGCCGGAGAATTTCTTCTGCCGTCGGGGGCGCCGCAGGAACGCTCGCTCTGTAGCCTGTCACCTCTCATCTACGGAGGACGATCTCTAATTCAGGCGCTTGGCTCGTTGGCGGGAAGTCACGTTCGTGAAAGTCTTGAACGCCACGTGCATCACTACGTCGCCGGCGTGGCAATTCCCTAGGAGGGATCTATGAAAGTAATGGCAATCGGCGCCCATCCGGACGACGTGGAACTGAGCTGCGGCGGTTTGGTTGCGAAGTTGGTGTCGCTGGGGCACGAAACGGGAATAGCAGACCTCACTGGGGGTGAACTTGGGAGTTCAGGCAGTAAGAAAACCCGGGCCGCGGAGAGCATGAAGGCGGCCAAGATTCTGCGCGTGGCCTGGAGAGAATGCTGCGAACTACCCGACACCGGGCTTGACCACACGAACAGGGGACACATGCGCACCGTCGTGGAGCTTCTCCGCAGGCACAGACCGGCGCTCGTGTTGTCACCCCACGGAGGAGACTCCAGACATCCAGACCACGTGGAGGCAAGGGAAATCGTGAGGAGGGCCGTCTACCTGGCGGGCCTCAGGCAATTCGACGCAGGGGGAAGGCCGTTTTCTTCGGGGAGACTTCTGTACTACATGAGTGACGTCCAGTTTGAGCCGACCCTCATCGTTGACGTGGGGGAATTCTTCGACAGAAAAATGAAAGCCATTCGTGCCTATCGAAGTCAGTTCTCGGGCAACAGATCCGATTCATACCCGACGCGCCTTAACAACCCCGGCTTTCTGGACAGGATTGAAATGAGAGCGAGATTTCTCGGAGCGATGATCGACAAGGCCTATGCAGAGGGCTTCCTGCACGAAGGCCCGCTCCAGGTGGACGATCCCGTGACGCTTCTGGCGAAGCCCTGAGTAACTGCGGCGGCTGCAGCGAGATCGTGCGGCCGACGAGATGTCACAAACGGAGAGAATTGCCATGAAACCATACTGTGTGGCGATCACATGCTATCCCACTTCGGGCGGCAGCGGAATCGTTGCCACCGAGCTCGGGATGGAACTTGCGAGGAAGGGTCACCAAGTGCATTTTGTCACCTACTCCGTTCCCGTGAGACTGAAGAGATTCGAGAAGAACATCTTCTTTCATCAGGTCGACACGCAATTCTACCCTCTCTTTGTTGACGCACCTTACAGCCTGAGTCTTGCTGCCAAGATGTGCGAGGTGGCGGAGCTTCACTCGGTGGAGATACTCCATGTCCACTATGCCATTCCTCATGCCGCGAGTGCATACCTCGCTCGAAGCATGTACAAGTCAAGGAGGCTTCTGACCGTGACCACGTTGCACGGCACCGACATCACGCTCGTCGGCCACCACCCCTCTTTTCACGGGATTACGAAGTTCTGCATCGAGGAGAGCGACGGCGTCACGGCCGTGAGTGAGTACCTGAAGGCCCGCACGCAGGAGAGCTTTCAGATCAAGAAGGACATAGAGGTGATCCCCAATTTCGTGGACAGCTCGAAATTCCGGCCCGACGGCGCGATAGTCCCCAAATCTGACTTCTGTCCGTCGGGGCAGCCGATGATCATTCATATCTCTAATTTCCGACCAGTCAAGAACATACCTGGTGTACTTCAGGTATTTGCTAGGGTGAGGGCCGAGCTTGCCTGCAGGCTCGTTCTCGTGGGTGACGGTCCCGAAGTCGGGCACGCCGAGCGGCTCTCCGAGCAGTTGGGCGTGCAAGATGACGTGCTGTTTCTTGGCAATCAGGAGTGCATTGAATGTCTTTTGCCGCTTGCCGACGTTCTTCTCCTGCCGAGCGAACAGGAGAGTTTCGGGCTCGTTTGCCTTGAGGCCATGAGTTGTGCCGTTCCCGTGGTCTCCACCAACGTGGGCGGCGTCAAGGAAGTTGTTGAGCACGGCAAGACGGGTTTCTTGCACGATCCGTTCGACACCGAAGCCATGGCCGCTTCTATCATCCGGCTATTGCGGAATCGAGACGAGCGGATTGCCATGGGGCAGGAGGGAAGAAGAGTGGCCCTCGACAAGTTTGACATATCAGACGGAGTGAAGAGGTACGTGGAGCTCTACGACAAGGCCAGAAACTCGGTCTCCGTTTGATGCGACCGCCGCCCCTCGGCTTTGCTGCCGGCTGCCGTTCACGCGCGGGGCCGCCTCACTGTGATGCGCCACTGCTCCTGTCCCGGCCGATCTCCAATCCCCCATGCCTTGTGATTGCCATCTGCCTTCCGGCCTTGCCTCTTTGTCCCCTGTGAGAAAAGAACACGTCCTTTCGGCAGCACGTGCATGCAGGGGGCAGGATGATGCTCTCCTCGGGAACACCTTCTTCCAGGGCCTGGGCCGCGTTGGCACTCCATAGATCAAAGAAGATCTTTCCCTCCCTTTCGGTGACGAACGTCTGACGCAACCCGGAGGCTGTGGTGGAATCAATCTCGTAGCAGCAGGGCCCTATGGAAGGACCCAGGGCCACAACCAATTGACCTGGTGGGAGATCGAAGGCTGACTTGACTTGCTCTATCAAGCTCCCGGCAATGCCGGCGTGAGTTCCTTTCCTTCCGGCGTGGGCGAGGCCGACCACGGAGAAATCGCGGTTGAAAACAAAGACGGGCACGCAGTCCGCGACGAGAACCGCCGTCCAAAGTCGAGGGTCTGAGATCACGAGTCCGTCAGCGGCCTTGTATCGGCCGGGAGCACCGGCCAGTAGGACCGTGCCCCCGTGTACCTGCTCCGGCTGAGCAAGCCGATCCTCTCGAAGGCCCAGTTTATTGAACAGGAACTCCCTGTTGTCTCTGACGTCGTCTGTGTCGTCACCAACGTTGAAAGAGAGATTCAGCCCTTGGCACCGGTGGGTGTCGGGCCTGCCCCCGCGAGTTGTGACAATCGCCGGGCTCCGTTTGCCTCCGTGGGCCAAGACTGCGTAGAACGCCGGAGTAGTCCCTTCACTGATTTCTCTGGTGGTTTTGTCAAGGGGGCGCCATGAGAGTTCCATTGCCCGAGGATTCTATGGGTCGTTGCCGGGGGTGTCAAGCGGGCGAATCACTGCCATCTGCTCGGTCCGCACAATCACACACCGAGGTGGTGCCCCAGCCTTGGTGCTTTGTAGTGGACTGTATCTGGTGCCTGTGGCATACTGTCCGGAGGTTTTTGGCATCTCTCAACACAGTTTTCTTAGCCCTTGTACGCGGTGAAGAAGAACAGAATCGTCATACTGGCAGAGGGGTCGTTCGGCCTGCTCGGCTCCAAGACGGCGGCTTGCGTCATCAGATACAGGCAGGACGACGTGGTGGCCGTGATTGACACGGGCAAGGCAGGAATGACGGTAGGTGGAGTCTTGGGCTTCGGTGGCTCCATTCCCATAGTTCGGGGGCTTGCCGATGCGCTCCAATACTCGCCGGATTCCCTCCTCATAGGAATCGCCCCCAAGGGAGGACGCCTGCCCGCCGAATGGAGAGCCGTTCTCATTGAGGCCATCTCACATGGTCTGGACATCTACAGCGGTATGCACACCTTCGTTTCGGAAGACCCTGAACTTGTGAGGCTCGCCTCGGAAAGGGGCGCGCGCCTCACGGACTTGAGAAAGGTCCCGGACGATATCCCGGTTGCGAGATGCCTGGCCGGGAAGGTCGGCGCGTTTGTTGTTCTCACCGTCGGTACCGATTGTGCAACCGGCAAGATGACAGTCGCGCTCGAGATGGCGATCGAGGCCGGAAAAAGGGGAGTGAGAGCGCATTTTGCGGCCACGGGTCAGACGGGCATCTACATCGCCGGCGAAGGGATCGCAGTTGACAGGGTCGTGGGAGATTTCATTGCCGGTGCTGCGGAGAAACTCGTCATTGATGGAGCCAGAGGCAACGACGTCGTCTTACTCGAGGGCCAAGGCTCCGTCTTCCACCCCGGGTACTCCGGCGTGGCGCTTGCACTGTTGCACGGCGCTCTTCCCGACGCCCTCGTCCTCTGCCACCAGCCGAGCAGGCGATTTTTCAGCGATTATGAAGTGCGTGTTCCTTCCGTGTGCGAAGCGATCAGGGTGCACGACGTGTTGTCGGGAGTTCTCAAACCTGCACCGGTGATCGGAATTGCGCTCAATTGCTTCGATTTGAGTGAAGAAGAAACGTTGGCGGAGATTGCAGGGACGGAGAAAGAAACGGGCATTCCCACCACCGACTGCATCAAGTTCGGAGCGGGGAAGCTCGTTGATGCGATGCTCGAACGAATCAAATCGTGAGGGAAAGGAAGATGCGATTTTCATACGAACCTCTGACGTTGAGAACACGTCACGTGTTTGCCATCTCCAGAGGTGCGTCGGACACTTTTGGCGGGGCGATCGTCTCGATAGAGCATGACGGACTGGTTGGGCTGGGGGAGGCTGCGCCTTCGCCTTTCTACGGCGAGAACCAGGCCACGGTCCTCGCCGTCCTCGAAATCCTGAGGCAGGACATTCCTGACGATCCGTTTCTCCTGGAAGAGGTCCAGCAGAAAATGGAGAAGAGGATATGCGGCAATCCCGCGGCAAAGGCCGCCGTTGATATTGCGCTCCACGACCTAGTCTGTAAGAAGCTCGGGATTCCTCTCCACCGTTTCTTTGGCCTTTCAGCAGAGAAGACGCCGTGCACTTCCTTCACGATCGGAATCGACGAAACCGATGTCATGAAGCAGAGAGCTCTTGAGGCGGGCGAGTTTTCGGTTCTCAAGATAAAGGTTGGCACCGACAGGGATGAGTTCGTGCTCGATGCCATAAGGAGCGTGACGGACAAGACTCTGAGAGTAGACGCGAATTGTGCCTGGACACCGCGAGAAGCGGTGGTCAAGATTTCGAGGCTCGAGAAGTTCGGCATCGAGTTCGTGGAACAGCCCATTGCTCCAGGCGACGCCCACGGTCTGAGGTTTGTGAGGGAGAACGTCGCAGTGCCCGTCATTGCGGACGAGAGCGTCAGGACTTCACGTGATATCGAGGCGTTGATAGGTGCCGTGGATGGGATCAACATCAAGTTGATGAAATGCGGCGGGCTCCGCGAAGCACTCAAAATGATACACGTTGCACGGGCGGTGGGAATGAAAGTGATGCTGGGCTGCATGGTGGAATCTTCCGTCGGCATAACGGCGGCTGCTCATCTTTCTCCGGCGGTAGATTATGCAGATCTCGACGGTAATCTCCTTCTGGCGAAGGATCCCTTCAGCGGCGTCGGGGTCAGGCAAGGCAAGCTTGTCCTGCCTTCCGAACCCGGTCTGGGTGTGAGAGCCCAGGGAAAGTAGCCGTTGCGACAGGCCGTGAGGTCGGATTCTTGTGAAGGATAACGGAGGGAAAGCTTGATGGCGCTTCTCAGATTGCAGAAGGCGATCGTGTACGGACCGGTCTCCTCCAGGAGGTTGGGGTGCTCTCTGGGCGTGAACGTCCTTCCTTTCGACTACAAACTCTGTTCGCTCAACTGTGTCTACTGCCAGTACGGCTGGACAGAGGCGTGCGCCGTAGATGCCAGTTCGCACTTGTCTGATTTGCCGAGCGCGGACGACGTGGCTCTTGCACTCAGGGAGTCTCTTCTCAGGCTTAAGGACGAAGGCGTCGGTCCTTCATACATCACCTTCTCCGGCAATGGTGAACCGACCTTGCACCCTCGATTTGGGGAGATAGTCGACGTCGTCAAGAAGACGCGTGATGAGCTTGCTCCCAAGGCGCTGGTTGCGATTCTGTCCAACTCGACGACGGTCGGAGACGAATCGGTGAGGAGAGCGCTCGAGCGGCTTGACGTCAGAGTGATGAAGCTGGATTGCGGGGAAGCCGGTACATTCGGTCTGTTCAACAGGCCGTGCGCCGGGGTGGCCTTCGAGAAGATTGTCGAGGGATTGCTCAAACTTCGCCGGTTCAGCGTGCAGACTCTTTTCACAAATCTGAACTCCGACGAGCGTTGCATACAAAGATGGATCGGAGTAATCAAGACGCTCAAGCCGCTGGATGTCCAGGTCTACACGCTTGATAGATCTGCTCCCTTGGCGGAGCTGCGACCTGTCGGCAAAGACAGGCTCGAGGAGATAGCACGCAGGGTGTTTTCAGAGACGGGCGTCCCGGCCAATGTGTACTGAGCGTCGGGCGCGTGGAGGCCCTAGATGCGTGTAAGCTGCGCTGATGCGACCGACCGCGTCGGCCCATTGAGGAGGTTGCCATAGAGTCTGGATTCTTTCTCTGGAACTGGCCGGGCGCACTCCGATTCTTACTTTGTGCGTCTGCCTTCTTCTACGCCGTGTCTCTTGTTTCTCTGGTGGCCGGCCGCTCGGTCCGGAGCCTTTCACGCCCCGTGGTGTTCGAGAGACTGCTGGGGCTGGCTCTCGTCTGTCACACCGGGTTCACCGTCTGCCGGGCATGGGTGGCGGGCAGGCCTCCGTTTTTCGGAGGAACCGAGCTTCTTTCCTGGTGCGCCCTTTGCTGCGGAGCCCTGTGTTTGTTCGGCAGCAGGAGATTCGGCTCAAGGTTTGTGATTGCATTCGGCGTGTCGTGCGCCTTTGCCGCCACGCTGGCGCTGGGTGTTTCCTACCGGGCGCAGATACTTCCCGGCATGTTCGCGCTGCGCGACGTCAGGGTGTGGTGGTATGGATTCGCGACGCCGTTAAGCTGTGCGGCAGGGATTCTGGCATTCGCCGCTCAGTTCAGAGGGATCCTGGCAGTCCCTCAAGACACGAGATCTCCCGCCATCAACGTATTCCCTGTGAGCGAGGAGACCATGAACTGGCTGGCTCTTTCCCTCGTGAGATTCTGTTATCCTTTGCTTCTGTCGGGTTTTCTTGCTGCTGCGATCAGCTCTCTTGATGCCGTTGGCCGGGCGTGGTTCTGGCAGAGGTCGATAGCCGCGCAGCTTTTCACCCTCGTCGCCTATTGTGTCTACATGCACGTCTGCAGTTCCATGCCGGGACACAGAGGGAGAATCGTTGTCGCTCAGTTTGCGGCGTTCAGCGGCCTGCTCATATCCGTTCTATCATTTGAGCTTCCGCAGGGACTCCTGAGAGGGTTGGGTCTCGATCTTTTCCTGTGAGCCAACGGTTTGTGCGGCGGTCACGGGAGAGTTAACCGGGGAATTGCGCCAGAAAGAGATCGATAAGCGTACTGAGGACGAGACGGGGCAGGACTTTCTATGAGGAAAGGTTTTGACGATACTCGCGTTCGTGAGGCAGGGCTCGGAAGAAACCCGCTTTACAGGACGCTTTCGTCCGTAGAGTTTTCCGTCGTTCTGATGTTGTTGATCGGCATTGCCACCCTGATTGCAGCGTTGTTTCCGCAGGGGATGGACGAGGCGTTCTACGTCGCTCGATTTGGCGAAAGGCTTTATCGTGTCTACGATTCCCTCGGGTTGCTCGCCGCCCTGCGATCTTGGTGGTTCATGCTCCTCTTCGCACTCCTTTTCGCGGCGCTGGTTTTCTGCACTCATTCGCGAGTGCGAGAGGGAAGGCCGAGGGGAACCAAGGGAACGAGGCTCTACGAGACAGAATTTTCCGTTCCCACGTCGACCGAAGAAGTACTACTCATCTTCCCCGTGCTGTTGAGTTCGATGGGATTCACCAAGAAAAGGATCATAACAGGGGAAGGACACTGGGAAATTCTGGCCGAAAAAGGAATCCACCCTTTCCTGAGCTCACTTCTCCTCCACCTCAGTGCGGTCCTTCTTCTGTCGGGAGTTCTCGTGACCTACCTTTTTTCCTGGGGATGCTCTGTGAACCTGGAGCTTGGCAAATCCCTGACGGTTCCACTTCGCGGCGGAGGATCAAGATGGGCAAAGTTCACGGGAGCGCAGATCCTGGAGCAATCACATTCCGGCGAGCAAGAATCTCTCCGCATCGAGCTTGTCAAGCTAACCAGGCATTATGGGCCGGCGTCCGGGGCGCTGCCCGCGGTTCGGGACAGCCTTTTCTCGCCGCCTGGCTCCATACCTGCCCAGGAGCTCTTCGTGCAGAAAGACGGAAGGAGCTTTTTCCTCAAAGGTTGGACGAGTCGCCTATCGATAGCGAGAGGTACACGAAGCCAGACTCTGAACATATCGGCCGGAGAGAGCAAAATAGCGAAGGGGTTACATATTTCGCAAGGTGCCGTCTTGAAGACGGCGCGTATTGTCTTTCCTGCTCTTGGGGAGACTCTCCAGGCATCACTCCCGATGAACTTGACGTTCGGGGCCGCCCAGATTGCTGCAACTCCTTCTGAAACGCAGCCCGCGGGGCGAGTGTTTCGACTGGAGAGCCCCGGTGTTCCGGGACGGAGAGCAGTCAGGATCAAGGTCCTGCCTTCGAGTGCAAACGAAGACACTGCCGGCGCACCTCACGAAAACTCCGTAGACCTTCGAGTCGGGGAAGAGACCCAGCTCGGAGGATTGGACATGAAGGTGATCCAGATATCCGAGTGGAGCTTGATAAGACTGCGCTCGGATCCGGGATGGAGAATTGTGAGGCTGGGGGCGTTTCTCATCTTTCTCTTCACAATGGTAAGGCTATACGTATACTGTTACGTGCTCAGGGCCGAGATTTCGGGAGCCAAAGGGGGACCGTCGCATTTGAGCCTCAGAATAAGAGCGTCGGGTCTCTTTGCGTCTCCCGCCGGAGTTGCCCGGAAGATAGCGGGCCTCCTGGCGAAATGAATTGTTTGCACTGGAAGCGAGGTGTCCGTTTGACGGCAGAGAATAGTCCTCACGGCTGGCTCAGGGTTTCAGTGGGAATACTGGCTTTTCTCGCCTTCCTGTGGGCGTGCTACGCGGCCCAGGACATAATCATACTAGTCGTGGTTGCGATCTTGATCGCGTATGCCCTCAGCCCCGTGGTTGATGTTCTTGAGAAGCTCAGATTGCCCTTTACGCGATTTCGGCTCAGCCGTGGCGTTGCTTCCGGAGTAGTGGTGATCGGGGTGCTGGTCCTGTTCGGCGTTGTGTTGTCCAAAGTGGTCCCCGCCATTGCCACGCAAGCCAACAACGTAATGCGTGACACTCCCTTCTACGTCGCACGGCTCCAGGAGCTGATGGTTCAGGCGCGAGCACGAGTGGGAGAGAATGCTCTGCTGTCTTCGTGGCTCTCCTCTTTCGAACAGGAACTCGGCAGAATCTCGCTCGAGTCGGGGCGGTACGTAGGCAAAGGTTTGTTTACGGCCGTGAATGCGGTCGTCAAACTGGTGGGGCTCGTTCTTCTTCCGATCGCGACCTTCTACGTGCTAAAGGACGGCAAGAAGTTCAGGGATGGCTTCTTGAGAATCGTCCCGAGCGCACGGAAGGAAGGAGCAGAGAGAATCCTCTGCGACGTGGACACGGCCCTTTCCTCTTACGTGAGAGGACTGGCCAGTGTCTGTTTGATCATGGCCACGTCTGTCACCATCGCTCTCGCGGTCATCGGCGTCAACAATCCTCTGGTGCTCGGACTCTTTGCCGGCGCATGTGAAGTCATCCCTTTTGTCGGTTTCATAATGGCGTCAATTGCCATCGTCCTGGTCGGCTTCTTCGAGAGTCCGTGGATGGCACTCAAGGGGTTCTTGGCTTATCTCGCCGTGAATCAGGTCCTCTCTTACGTGATTACCCCGCGCGTGATGGGTGCGCGCATGAAACTCCACCCTCTCACCGCAATGGTTTCGGTGATGATAGGCGCGAGACTCGCGGGGGTAACGGGGGTGGTCTTCGCACTTCCTGCCGTTGCGGTGGGCAAGGTATTACTCTTACATCTCATTGTTGGAGGGAAGGTGACCGATGAAATCACTACCGTTAACCGTTAGGGTCTCATCCTCAGCCAGACTGCACTCTGTGACCAGGCTTCTTACCGTTGCCGGACCGTTCTTTCTTGCTGTCGTGGCAATTCTCGCGTCTCTCACGGGCTGCGCGACCACCGGAGTCAACCGTGGAGATTTCAATCTCATCTCCTCGGCCGAGGAAGTCCAAATGGGTGACAGCCTCGCGGTGGAAGTTGGAATCAAGTACCCGTTGCTCAAGAACGCAACGGTCGGCGCCTACATAAACGAAGTGGGGCAGAGAGTCGCTTCGATCTGCGACAGGCGCGACATCCCTTACTACTTCAGCGTGATCGCGGACAAGGAACAGGTCAATGCCTTCGCGCTTCCGGGCGGGCACATTTACGTGTACGCGGGGCTACTTCTCGAAGCTTCCAACGAAGCCGAGCTTGCGGGCGTGCTTGCTCACGAAGTGGGTCACGTGGTGGCGAGGCACGCCATGGAGCAACTCAGCAAGGAGTACGGCTATGACTTTCTCGTGAGTCTGGTGCTCGGCAGCCAACCCGGCTGGTGGGCGGAGACCGCCGCCAATCTCTTTGGTACGGCAGGTCTTCTCAAGTTCAGTCGCGACGACGAGTACGAAGGCGACAAGTTTGCCGTCCTCTACACAAATGCGGCCGGATACTCACCGGGCGCCGTCGCTGATTTTCTTGGGAAGTTGGAGTCTCTCGAAGCAAGCGAGCCGGGCAAACTCGAAACCCTTCTGATGACTCATCCGCCGACTTCAGAGCGGATGAGTAGAGTGAGGGCCCAGGTAGCTGCCCTTTCGTCTGCGTCTACGGGCTCCTTTGCTGAGAGATATCGCAGCAAGATTTCCTCGATAACGCAATAGGCCCTGATGGAATCTGCTTGCTCTCCGGTAGGCGCACTGTCGGGACTGCTGGTCGCGATAGTGCTGATCGTAATACTGCTCCGTTTCCGCGTAGACCTCGGGCTCTCCCTCTTTGCGGGGGCGGCCCTGATTGGTCTGTTTTCAGGGCTTGGTGCAGAGAGAGTCCTTACGACGCTTCTCCTCGCCTGCGTCAAGACGCCCACGGTTCGATTGGTCTTCGTGATCATCCTGATAATGTTCTTGGCCGAGCTCGCCTCTCACCATGGCTACCTTGAAACCTTCACGAAGGCTCTCGAAAAACTGATCTCGGACAGGCGCATCAACATGTGTCTCATTCCGGCTTTCGGTGGGCTCCTTCCCATGCCGGGCGGCGCCATGTGGTCGGCGCCTCTGGTAAACAGCGTCGCGGGCGACACGGACATCAGCCCGGAAGAACGCACTTTCATCAATTACTGGTTCAGGCACGTGTGGGAGTACGTTCTTCCCGTCTATCCCGGCGTCGTGGTCGCTGCCGCGATCCTCGCATTTCCGATCGAACGAGTCATAGCCGCCCAGGCTCCGCTTTCCGCCGCGGCGATAGTGGGGGGAGCGATCGTCCTTTTTCTGAGAATCAAGAAGGGAAGTCAGCCTGAGGCGAGACGCAGACCTGCGCTACGCGATTTGCTGCAGTTACTTTCTGGAATATGGCCTTTTGCATTTGTGATAGTGCTCGTCGTGGGTTTCAAGGCCGATCTTCTCACGGTACTTGCGGCAACGATCGTCTTGGTAGGTTTGCTCAAGAAGACGGGCGTGCGCAGCATGGCAGGCCTCGCGCGAAAGGCCTTTTCTCCGTCCACGATCTCGCTAGTTTTGGGTGTGATGGCGTTCAAGGAAGTAATGGAAGTCGGTGGAGTGGTGCGCGTGTTCCCCGGACTGCTGGGCTCGATGAGAGTGCCCGACGCGCTGGTACTCTTTCTGGTACCCATGCTCGTGGGCCTTCTTACCGGCATCACCCAGGCGTTTGTTGGCGTGACTTTTCCCGTTGTCATGCCGTTCATCTTGGCCGCGGGCTCGCCGGCCTCTGCGGCCGCGCTGGCGTACGCGGGCGGCTTTCTTGGCGTACTTCTTTCGCCCGTTCATCTGTGTCTGGTCCTCACGTACCAATACTTCAAGGCAAGGCTTAGCGGAGTCTATTACCTGATGATCTTCCCGTCGCTCTTTGTAGCGTTGATTGCTTTTCTGCTGGGCTTGCGCTAAATTGTCCAATGAACCCGATGCATTGTGTCTCAACCCACCACGAGGCAGCCGTCCGCAGTGAGCAAACAGGAAGAAAGAGGCAAAGAACTCGATAGGAACAGGACGCCGCGCGAGGACGAGCAGCGCAGCTTGCTCGAGGAGCGTTTCGCCGCCGTCGCTCCCGCGGGCCTACTTGAGCTTCTTTCGACGTTGAGACGGGGCGGATTCAAGGCGTACATCGTCGGAGGATGTGTGCGCGACATGCTCATCAAGCGACCCGTCACGGACTGGGACGTCTCGACTGACGCGACGCCCGACGAGGTGCGGGCGAGTTTCACCAGGACGGTCCCGACAGGCGTCGCGCATGGCACGGTCACGGTTCTGGCGGGGGAAGACGCCTTTGAGGTGACGACCTTCAGGCAGGACAGCGACTATCCGGACGCGAGGCATCCCGAAAAGGTCTCCTTCACCAGGAACGTGGAAGACGACGTATCTCGGCGCGACTTCACCATCAACGCAATCGCTTACGAGCCTCTGAATCATGAAGTCGCTGCGCCCGAAGGGGGGCTCAAGGACATAGCCGCGAGAATCGTGCGGACCGTAGGAAAGCCGCTGGACAGATTCCGAGAGGACGGCCTTCGTCCCCTGCGGGCGGTGCGATTGGCGTGTCAACTCGACTTCGAGATAGAAAGGAACACCTACGAGGCCATATCTCTTGCCCTGGACAGAGTGGCGCTCGTCTCCATGGAGAGAGTGCGAGACGAGGTCATGAAGATCCTGGAATGCAGGAAGCCATCGAGGGGTTTCGAGCTCATGAGAGAAACAGGGCTGCTCGGGCTTTTTCTGCCCGAACTCGAGCGGAGCAGGGGTGTCACACAAAACGAATTTCATGCGTACGACGTTTTCTGGCACAGCCTACATACTTGTGATGCCGCGCCTCAAGATAAACCGCTCGTGAGACTGGCCGGGCTGCTGCACGATGTGGGGAAGACTTCGACGTGGGAAGAGAGGGAAGGTCGTGTGACCTTCTACAATCACCAGCACGTGGGCGCCGAGATGGCGGCCGACATCATGGGCAGGTTCAAGTTCAGCAATGCCGACAGGGATTACGTGGTCAGGCTGGTAGAGAATCACATGTTCGACTACAAGAGTGCGTGGACTGACGGCGCCTTGAGAAGGTTCATAAAGCGGGTGGGGGTCGACACGATTGCCGACGCCTTTGACCTTCGCATCGCGGACTTCCTCGGAAACGGCCTCAGACAAGGCTTTCCTCATTACCTTGAGGAGATGAGAGACCGAATAGAAGAGCTTCTTGAGAAGGAAGACGCTCTAACCGTGAAGGACCTCGCAATAGACGGAAACGATGTGATGCTGGAACTCGGCATAGGTTCGGACGAGAAGGTGGGGATCGTGCTGCGGGAGCTGCTCGAACTCGTGCTCGATCGCCCCGAGTTGAACACGAGGGACGAACTATTGGGGCGCATCAGGGAGAAGAAGGGCTCCGCACGCGGCTAGATGACGGGCGCCTTGGCCCTGCGCGTGGCCGGCCTTGACGTTCGGCACTTTGCAGTTGACAACGTCCCGTTCCCTGAATAGCATTGCGGCAAGCCGGGGTCACGAAAGAGGTAGCATGTCGAATCAAATGCCGAGCTTGGCGAAGAAGCCTTCGAGAAGCATGGTGAAGCACGTCAGTTTGATTCTTCTTGTCGTGTTCGCGTTCGCATTTCTCTTCTGGGAATTCAAGGAACAGCAAGCCAAGGTCGTAGTCTTACAATCACAAGACTCGTCGTCGGTCGCGGAGACGACGGCGAACGGACTGCGGTCCAAAGTCGACACCCTGGGAGCGGGCACTTCCCTCTACGCATCTTTTCTCCAAAAAGACGTCCCGCTGGATCTCATAACCAGTCTGCTGGAGGAACTCGGCAAGGTCATGGACCTCAAGAAGACTCTCCCGGGAGAATCCTACGAGCTCGTTACCGACGCCCGGGGTGCGCTGAGATCGCTTCGTTATGTCAAGGCGCCGGGCGAGGTTCTTGTCGTGGAGCCGGCCGAGGAAGGTCTCACGGTCTTTCAGGAAAACGTGCCTCTTACAAAGATCGTTCGGAGGATCGAAGGTGAGGTAAAGTCCTCTCTGTACGACGCGGTGCGTGCCTCGGGTGGTGACGCCGAGCTCGCGATGCTCCTGAGCGACATCTTTGCCTGGGACGTCGACTTCTTCACCGATCCGAGGAGCGGCGATCGTTTTTCGGTTCTTGTCGAGCAGTACATGAGGGGCGAGTACAAACGGGGATACGGGGACATTCTTGTGGCACGCTACCAGGGCAAGGAGATTTCGAGAGAGGCTTACTTGTTTAAACTGGCCGGCGGGAACAGCGGCTATTTTGACGGAGAAGGGAAGTCTCTCCGCAGAGCATTTCTCCGCTCGCCGCTCAACTACAGACGAATCAGTTCGTTCTTCACCAACAGCCGCTTTCATCCGATTCTCAAACGATACAGACCACATCACGGCGTAGACTACAGCGCGAAGTACGGCACGCCGGTCGTCACGATAGGAGACGGCACCGTGAAGTACGCGGGGTGGAAGGGCGGTTTCGGCAGATTCGTGACCGTACGCCACAACTCCACGTACATTTCCATGTACGGTCACCTTTCCAGGTTCGGAAAGGGAATCCGGAACGGTGCCAAGGTGAGACAGGGGCAGGTGATCGCCTACGTCGGTTCGAGCGGCCTATCCACGGGACCTCACCTTGACTTCCGAATAACGCGCAACGGTTCATTCATCAATCCTCTCAAGCTCAGCGTCCCCACGCTTGACCCCGTTCCCAACGGGCAGATGACCGCATTCAGGGGCCGCGTGGAGCAACTCGCAAAGGCTCTGGACGGCATGCCGACCTCCGGGTGGATGAGCTCGAGCGAGTTTGGGCTCAAGTTCTTCCCGGATTCGGCCTCGGTTTCGTACGCGTCCGGTCAAGTATACTGAAACGACTCCGACCCCCGGCAGGCCTTTTCGCTTGACACTAGACGGGGCCGGTGTTAGCGTTCTGGAGTGATCCGCACGGAAGCTATTCTGGCCAGTGTTCGCATTTCCCCCGGGTGGTTATCGTAATGGAACTCAAGGGGCCGCAAGGTCCCATAGCAAGAGAGCTAGAGGAAGTCGAAGAGCAGATGAAGGCTGCTCTCTTTTCCAACCGTCCGCTGATCCAGAAGGTGGGAAGTCATCTTCTGGCCACGCACGGGAAGAGATTTCGGCCGACCGTTCTGCTGCTGAGTGCAAAACTCGACGGCAATCTTCCTCCTCTGGCGGTTTGCGCGGCCACAGTGGTCGAACTCATTCACACCGCAACTCTCATCCACGACGATTCGATTGACAAGAGCGAACTGCGGCGCGGTTGTCCGACCGTGAATTCCATGTGGGACGACGACGTCTCCATAGCCATGGGAGATTTCATTTACTCCAAAGCGTTCTCCATACTTGTGAACAACGAGATGTATGACGTGATGCAGGTGCTGGCGGAGGCGTCTCATCGAATGAGCGTGGGAGAACTGCTCGAGCTCGAGAAGCGGAACGACCTCGATATCACAGAAGAAGACTACATGACGATCATTGCCGACAAGACCGCCTCTCTCATGTCCGCTTCGTGCGAAATCGGCACAATGCTCGGGAGTCCCGGAGACGGAACAAGGGAGTGCTTCTCTCGATACGGCCATGCGGTGGGCGTCGCCTTCCAGATCACGGATGATCTTTTTGATTATGTCGGCCACGCAAGAGAGTTAGGCAAGAGCGTGGGCAACGACATCAGAGGCGGCAAGATCACTCTTCCTCTGATTGCGACTCTAAAGAACGCCACCTCGCGAGACAGGGCCAGGATACTGGATATCATCGCGTCGAGTGCCTTTGCCGACGGCAGGTGGGAAGAGCTTCTGACCTTGATGAACGAGTATGACGGCATAGGGTACTCCCGAAAGAGAGCCCTCGCCTACGCGGTTGAAGCGAAGCAAACGATACGGCCCTTTGAAGACTCGCCCTATTACACGCATCTTTGTTCTGCAGTCGATTACACGGTGGAGAGAAGACAGTAGTCTGATGTCTCACACTGTAACCCCTCTTCTTGTCACGAGAGACCGCCTCGAGATTCCTGAACACGACGAAGTAGATGCGGGTCGGACCGCGTCGGGAATCGTGTTTTTCTCTCGCAACGTGGGTGATTCGATGGGAGGTGTGAATCGTGGTTGAGGCCAAGCACTGGACTGTACTGGACGCCGGGAAGGTGCGCTGCGATCTCTGCCCTCACCACTGCACATTGTCGGGCGGGCAGGCCGGTATATGTATGGGCAGAGTGAACGAGAACGGGAAACTCTATTCCAGCAACTTCGGCCAGGTCGTCTCGGCATCGCTCGACCCAATCGAGAAGAAGCCGCTCTATCACTTCTTTCCTGGAAGCCTGATATTCTCCGTCGGCCCGAACGGATGCAACTTCAGGTGCCCGTACTGTCAGAATTGGGAGATCTCTCAGCGGGAGACGCACACTTCGTTCGTGCCTCCTCACGAACTCGTGAGAAACGCCGGGAGGGACGGTTCCGTAGGCATCGCTTACACCTACGCGGAGCCCCTGATTTGGTACGAGTACGTCCTGGAGTGCTCCAAACTGGCCAGGGAGGCGGGTCTCGTCAACGTTCTCGTTACGAACGGCTTCATTGAGAAGGCGCCGCTCGCGGAGTTACTCCCGCTCATCGACGCTCTCAACATCGACGTCAAGTCCGTCCGTGAAGAATTCTACAAGAAATTGTGCAAGGCGTCGCTCGAGCCGGTGTTGCGAACCTGCGAAACTGCCAAGAAGGTGTGCCACGTGGAGATCACGAATCTTCTTATTCCGGGCGAGAATACCGGCAAGGAGGACGTGACCGAACTCGTGCGTTGGATTGCTTCCAAGCTGGGCAAGGACACGCCACTTCATTTTTCGCGTTACTTCCCACATTACAAGTTTGCGGCAGAAGCGACAACCGAATCGACACTCTTCACCGCGTACGAGATCGGCAAGAAGGAGCTCTTCTACTGCTACGTCGGAAACGTCCGTTCGGCGAACGGGGCCAACACGTATTGTCCCAAGTGTGGGAACATGTTGGTTGAAAGGGCGGGTTACTCTATTAGAATCGCCGGCATCGAGGATAGGAAGTGTTCACGTTGCGGTCGGAACGCCGACTTCGTGCTTTGAAGACGGGAGTTGATTGAAAGGAGACATCATTATTAAGGAGAAAGAGAAGACTGCGTTGACGTCGCCCAAATTGGCGCGAGAGGCGGCCGACCTTGCCTTGTCGAAGAAGGCGGAGGACGTGGCCATCCTCGATCTGCGGGGCTTATCCACCGTCACCGATTTCTTTGTAATCTGTAGCGGTTCGTCCGACACTCACGTCAAGGCGATCTCTGACGCCATCGAAAGCGGACTGGAAGCGAAAGGCGTGCGCAAGTGGCACATCGAGGGCTACACGCACAAGCGATGGGTGCTGCTCGATTACGTGGACGTGGTCGTTCACGTGTTCCATCACAAGACTCGCGAATTCTACCTGCTCGAACGACTCTGGGGAGACGCCAAGATTGAGAAAGTGGTGGATTGAGGTGGGCCGCCGAAGTAGACGGAGTCGAAACTTGAACGGGGCTCGTCCAAGTAACTGGATGGCTTAAGAGGGAGAGGCTGGATTGAGAGACTCGATAGCCGACATTCTGCGTAATGCGATAAGGGAGGCCGCTCTCTTGACCGGACTTGTGACCGAGGAATCTCTGCCCTCCGTCGTCGTCGAAGTGCCGAGGGAGCGAGGGCACGGAGATTTCAGCACAAACATTGCGATGCTGATAGCCGGTAGAGCGGGCGCCGGCGCGAAAGACGCAAGCGGCGGTGCCCTCGGCGGAACTCGTGCGACCGACGTTGTGGATGCAGGCGGCGTCGAGCACAAGATCTCTCCCATCGTCGTCGCCGAGGCAATTGCCGGAAAAATAGACAAAGCCGCGGCGAAGCTCGAAGGGGTTCAAGTACAAGCACCCGGTTTCATCAACATGCACTTGAGCCACGACTACCTGGAGGAGAACGTCCGTTGGATACTCACCGAAGGCGAAAGATACGGGACGTCTGACTTCGGCAAGGGAAGCACGGTTCAGGTCGAATTCGTGAGTGCAAACCCGACCGGCCCGCTCAACGTCGTGAGCGCGAGGGCGGCGGCCGTCGGGGATTCGCTCGTGAGACTGTTCAGAGCTTGCGGATACGACGCAAGAAGTGAGTTTTTTGTCAACGATTCGGGCACGCAAGTGGAACTGCTGGGACTCTCTCTCAAGGCGAGAGTCGAGGAGCTTCTGGGAAGGGGGGAGGCCAAGATTCCGGACGAAGGCTATCACGGCCAATACCTGGTAGATCTTGCAAAAGAGATTCCGAGAGAGAAGGCCCTGGAGATGCTCGGCGAATCTGAGGGCAAGGCGGGCGCGAGTGGGCCGGCCGTCGCCGGGAACAAGGCCGCCAGTGGCTTCAGGGAGCTGGCCTTAGAGAGGATGCACGAGGCTCAGAAGAAGGATCTTGCCGAGTTCGGCGTGAAATTCGACCGATGGTTCAGAGAGTCTTCCCTTCACACTTCCGGCCACGTGGAGGAGACCTTCGGCAGGCTGAAGAGCTCCGGATTCGTCTACGAAAAAGACGGCGCAAACTGGTTCAAGTCCAGCGAGCTGGGGGACGACCAGGATCGAGTGGTAAGGAAGAGCCCCTCCGATCCCTCGAAGTCGATTGGCGAACCGACGTATTTTCTCTCGGACATCGCCTATCACAGAGACAAGTTCGAGCGCGGTTTCAACAAAGTGATCGACATATTGGGGCCGGACCACCACAGCCACGTACCCAGGATGAAGGCCGCGGCGCGGGCCCTCGGCTATCCCGAAGACTGGCTCGAGATACTCATTGTGCAATGGGTGAGGTTGATGAGGGGGAAGACGCCGGTGTCCATGTCCAAGCGGGCCGGCGAGTTC
Source organism: Candidatus Eisenbacteria bacterium (assembly GCA_026388185.1). Classification (NCBI taxonomy): domain Bacteria; phylum Candidatus Eiseniibacteriota; species Candidatus Eiseniibacteriota bacterium. Next base: position 427,228 of record JAPLKG010000008.1, read on the forward strand.
ATCACGCTTGTCGACCTCATACGTGAGGTGGGCGTGGACTGCGCGCGGTTCTTCTTCTTGATGAGAAGACTAAACAGTCATCTGGACTTCGACCTCGACCTTGCAAAAAAGCAGTCCGAGGAAAATCCGGTGTACTACGTCCAATACGCCCACGCCAGGGTGAGCAGCATCATCGGGTTTGCCACGGAGGGCGGGATAGGTCTTTGCGGACTGGACGAGACCGACCTGTCGCTTCTCAAAGAGCCGGAAGAGCTGGAGTTGCTCAAGCTCATGGTCGGCTACCCCGAGCAAGTGCTCGCGGCCTGCCTGAGCCGCGAGCCGCAGAGAATCACGAACTATCTCACTTCAATCGCCACGGCGCTTCACCAGTTTTATCACAATCATCGCGTCGTGGGCGTGGAACCCGGATTGATGCAGGCCAGGCTGGTTCTCGTTCGAGCAGTGAAAATAGTAATCGGGAACGGGCTCGAGCTGATCGGCGTCTCGGCTCCCGAGAAGATGTAGTTACGAGTGTTTGGACGTTGACCGCGAGGTAAGAAAATGAGCATTCTGGTTGTCGGTTCAGTGGCTCTCGACACGATAGCGACACCTTTCGGTTCGTGCGAGGACGAACTGGGAGGATCGGCATCGTACTTCTCCGTGGCCGCCGGACACTTTGACAAAGTGCAACTGGTGGCCGTGGTGGGAACCGATTTCCCGAAGAAGCACATAGATTTTCTTGGCGGGCGCGGCATCGACGTCACGGGTCTCCAGGTAGCCGAAGGCCTGACTTTCAGGTGGCAGGCCGAGTACGGTTTCGAGCTGGGCGGGGCGAAAACCATCAGCACGTGCGTCAACGTCTTCGAGCATTTTCATCCCGTGATTCCCGATCAGTTCAAGCAGTCGGAATACCTCTTTCTCGCAAACATCGACCCGTGCCTTCAATTGGAAGTCCTGGACAAGGTGAACGGGGCCAAGTTCGTGGCGTGTGACACCATGAACTTCTGGATAACGAGGAGACGCGAAGAACTCCTGCGGACAATCGAGAGGGTCAACGCCCTCATCCTCAACGATGCCGAGGTGCGGCAATTGACCGGGGAGCCCCATCTCATCAAGGCCGCGAAATGGATACTGGACCTCGGCCCAAAGATTGTGATTATCAAGAAGGGCGAGCACGGTGCGCTTCTCATCACCCCCGAATTCAAGTTTGCCGCGCCCGCGTATCCCGTTGAGTCTCTCTACGATCCCACGGGGGCCGGAGATTCCTTTGCGGGCGGCTTCGTGGGCTTTCTCGCCCGCTGCGGCGAATGCTGCGAGGACTCGCTCCGCCTTGCCGTCATGTACGGCACCGTGATGGCCTCCTTTGCCGTCGAACGCTTTGGCGTGCGGAGACTTGCCGAGATAGACACGTTTGCCATCCTCGAGCGGCTCAAGGAACTTAAGAAGCTGTCGGACTTTCAGATAGAGCCGGTGTAAGGCTTCGGCCCTTGGGGAATGGGGCTGCATTTGGAAGGTGCCACGTCTGTGCCTTCTCCAAGCCTTCCGTAACTGTTTCCTTCACATACATAGCCCCATCGCTCGTCTCATCACAGACTGACGACCACATCCCGGCGCGTCCGAAACTGGGCGAGTTGCCACGGTGCTCTGTCAGTAGCCCCGGCGCACGTCACAAACTGACGGTTCAGTCCCAACTTTTTTCGTAGGGTTATGTTTTTCGGTTGACATGGGTGCAATGTGGTGATATCATATTTCTGGTTTCGACAGGAGACTCTTGCTACGTGAACGAGGTCAAGAGTTGCTTTCCTAGCCAAGAGAAGTTCTTTCGGTTCGCCGTGGGCTGTTTCGTCGGTTGTTTCCGGGTGTTTCAGTAGGGTTCAGGCCATTGGTGCGCCTGCTGCGCACATTGGGCCTTGTCGCGTTCAATCGGAAGAGATCCATCTTCCACCAACCGAAAAGGAGGGGGTATGCGGAAGTGGGTTGCAAAGTGTTCAGCGGCGCTTCTTACCGTGACTCTGATCGGACTTGCCGTTACCTGTATGCAGCTCGTCTCGCCGGCTCCGGCGTACTCGCGCCAGATTCCCAGTGGGTTTGAGGATGGCGGAGACCCGGATGGGCTTGATGGGGCTATGAGCGTGACGGACGAGTTTGGGGGGCTGGTATCTACACCTGAAGTTGGAGCTCAGGATGCGGGAGACCGTTCGGAAGTGGAGACAACTCTCGACTCTTCGTCTCGTTTTGTGTTCAGATTGTTTGGTGCGCGTGCGGAACAGAGAACGGTCGTATTGAAACTATGGTTCTCCATATCATCATTTGTTTTCACATTCTAGCGGGGAGGTCTCCATGGTTTTCGAAATTCCCGAGATCCAGAGAATAGAGGAGAGGCTGGAGACCCTTCGCAGTGTCTTCGGCAATCCAGAGTATTTGGAGCGTCTGGAGCTCTTGGCAGATCTGTACTTGAAGGAGGACGGCTACGAGCCGGCACTAGAGTATCTGGAAGAGATCTTGTCGGAAACTCACAGACTCCAGATCTCAGACAAGAAGAGAATGCGCCTGCAAATGAAAGTCATTGACTGTCTCCTGAAGCGCTCGCGTTGCACGGAGGCCCTGGAGAGGTGCAAGGCCATTGCCAACGAGCCGGGGACACTGGAGGATCAAGAGCTCAGAGCACAGCTCAATCTGCTTTTCTCCAAGACGTACTGGAAAACAGGTGACTATCCGAATGCGTTGAAAGCCAGTCAGGATGCGATTCAAATATTCGAGAGTCTTGGAGACGAACGCGGCGTAGCTCAGTGTCAATGCTGGTTTGGCAATAGCTATCTCAGGCTCGGCCAATTCGAAGCAGCGAGAGAGCATTTTGAAGAAGGTCTGGCAGCGTACAGGAGGGTGAAGGACAAGGAAGGAATTGCTATCTGTCATAATAACCTCGGTGTCATGCACAAGAACCGTGGTGAGTGGCAGCTTGCCACAGATCATCTGACAAAAGCGTTGGAGCTGGACAGAGAAACTGGCAACTACGGGAAGACCGCGCTGAGACTACTGAACCTGGGCCTTGTGTACTACAAGACTGCTCAATGGAGAAGAGCTAAGGAATCAATGGAAGAGGCTCTCGCGATTGCGAGACGCATTGGTGACCAGCATACCTGCGCTGCCGCGTCCATCGGACTGGGCAATTGTCTCAGACTGCTCGGTGATTCCGAGGGAGCTGAAAGGTTCTACGTCCAAGCGACTTCTATAGCCGAGAAAGAAAACTTATTGCGCGAGCTCGCTCTGGCCCACGAGTTCTCGGGAGAGAATGAGTTGAGCCGAGGGAATCCACAGGCGGCGCTCAGCAAGTTGGACCGGGCTCTTGCAATTGCAGAGGGAATTGCCCGGGACGGAGACATCGTTGCCGAAGTGGAGCGACGACGGGCCGAAGCGTTCCTCGATCTCGGGGACATCAAGAAAGCGTTGAAGGCATCAATGCGATCCCTGAAGCTCTGTCGCCTGCTCGGTGACAGGTATGAAGAAGGTGCCGTTCTTTCCGTTATCGCCAGACTCAAGGAAAGAGCAGGGCACAGAAGAAGCGCGATGGTTGCGTTCGACGCCTCGGTCAAGTGCCGTGAATCAGTCAGAGACAGATACGGCTTGGCCTCTACGTTGCTTCACCTTGGCCGATTCCTGCGTGGCGAAGTCTGTTCGCAGGACAGGAGCCGAGAGGTGAAGCGTGTTCTCGCAAGGGCTGCGGGACTCCTTGCGGAAGTCGGAGCCGAGACGCTTCTCAGAGAAGCAGAGAGAGAACTGGAGTCCGCCTGGGACGAAAGTGCCAAAGCCTCTGCCCCAGTTGCTGCGAGGCGGGCCGGCCGTCTGACACCTTGTTCAATGCACGGAATCGTGACCTGCGATGCTTCCTTGATCAGCGTGATATGCTATGCGGAGCAATTGTGCAAGAGCGATGCTAGAGTATTGATTCAAGGCGAAACCGGCGCCGGCAAGAACCTTCTAGCATACATCTTCAAGGCGCACGAGGAATCTGAAGGACGACCGTTTGTTGAGCTCAACTGTGCCACCATTCCTGCGGAATTGCTGGAGAGCGAACTATTCGGCTACGCAAAGGGCGCCTTCAGCGGAGCCAATTCCGACAAGAAGGGAATACTCGAAGAGGCAAATGGGGGCACGCTGTTTCTCAACGAAATCGCCGAAATGGACTTGAGGATGCAGGCCAAACTCCTGCAGTTTCTGGACGACGGCTCGTACAGACGCGTAGGTGATACACGTCTACGAAAACTCCACACTCGTATAGTCTGTGCGACGAACAAGGACCTTTGGCAGCAGGTTGAGAAGGGGGCGTACAGGCGCGACCTGTACTTCAGACTTTCGCAAGCCGTGCTGAACATCACCCCGCTGCGTGACAGAAGCGAAGATGTGCCGGTGCTGGCGAGGCACTTTGTGGAGATGTACGGCCGGTTCTGCTCAAAGCAATTGCGCTTAGATCCCCCTGCGATCGAGTTGTTGCAGCGGCACAGTTGGCCCGGCAACGTGCGAGAGTTAAGAAGCAAGATCCAACTCCTTGTGCTGGGGATGCCAACGGGAGCGGTCATCACCGCGGGCGACGTTGAGAAGGTGCTTAGCACCCCCGAAGCAGAAGCCCAGCCTAAGACTCTGGCAGACAAGATCGAACGGCTTAAGAGAACGGAGATAACCCGTGCTCTTACCAAGTTTGGTGGTAACAAGACCAAGGCCGCTCAAGTGCTTGGAATGAGTCGGCGTGGGCTCGTCAAGGTCGTGGAACGGATGGATACCTGTAGCGGGGGAACTGGTCCGGGCGTAGTCGCATAAGTCAAGACAAGAACGGCGTTCAACTGAGAACGTAGGTTACGTTCCGGAGAACGCCGTTCTCGTCAAGAGCCCTATGGAAGACACTCAAGTACAACCATCCTGCGGTTTCCGGGAATTCCGTTCCCATTCGTTTCGCCTACCTCGTCACGAGCACTGCGGGAGGCGGAGGTGTCATCTTGTAACCTCTTCGGATTGCATCGGTTGCGGCGTAACCTTAAAGTGTTGATTTCGACGGTGCGCGGGTACAGTTTCTGCAATGTTGGTCTTCGCCGATGAAGGGTGCCCGGGCGCATGGCACGAGGTCACAGCTCTTGAGCCAGCCTTAAGTGTCTGGCCAGATCGCACAAGCAGGCAGGCGTCGGGCACCCTCCCGGCTGCAAGAATTTTTGCCCTTGCAACTGAACCAGGGAAATGGTATATTTTCTTTCGGCAGGTGTTCGCTTTCACCAGAAGTGAATGGGGGTCAGTTTGGCTAACGTGCTGCAAAAGTGTGCCCTTGCGATTCGTGCGGAGAATGTTCTCCGCGGACTTCGGGACATCTCCGCCGTTTCTGTCCTTGCTGACGATGGACAGATCACCGAGATTCACATCACAACCGCCAGCAACCGTTCTCCGAAGCAGCTCGTCAGGGACGTGGAGTCGGCTCTCGAGGCCGAGCTCGGGCTGCGGGTTGACCACCGGTGTATAAGTATTGCTCAGAAGAAGGAATGCGGGGAAGGCGCCGAGGTCCGGGAGCTGACACTCGCCGATTTTTGCGAGCCGGACAACAAGGAGCCTAGAGTCCGTTTCGGTAGCATCAACGTGAATTTTTCCGAGCTCAAAGGTCATGCCAAGGTAGAGCTTTGCCTTGATACTCTTGAGTCTGCGGGCTTTGCTGACGGTTCATGCGATCAGCATGACGTCAATAGACTGATAGCGAGTGCTACGTTACAGTCCATGGGACAGTTTGTCGCCGAGGAGTGTTCGTTATCCTTGAGCGACGTGGAGGTAATACACCTAGGGCCAGACCAGGTAGTCGTTGCCACGGTCAAGTTCCTGTTGGGTAGGACCGACACAACTCTTGTGGGATCAAGCGTTGTGTCGCAGAATCTGCATCAGAGCGTTGTGTATGCCGTTCTGGATGCGGTCAACAGAGTATTCGGCAACCTGCGTCTTAAGGAACCGGTGGAGTATGAAGTAAGACCGACATCAACTTGAGGCTGGAGCGAAGCGGCGTAACTAGAGCGAAGCGGCCATCCTACCTTTCATTTCGCCGGGCAGTTTCTTGACTGCCTTTAAGGAGGTGGCTGCGGGGTTATGCCAAAAGTAATTCATTCTATTCTCGCCGCCCTGCTCACGTACACGATAAGTGGTGGGCACGCCTGGTGGGCCAATGGTGGGCACGCCTGGTGGATGAGTGGCGGACACGCTTGGTGGTAGTAGTCGTGGCCTCGGTTGATGTCGGTTCTTGATTTTGGGCTTATCTTGGTGGTATGAATGTGTATGCTCGGTAACGTTCTTGAGTCGACGATGAACACCACCCGCTACGTATTGGAGAACGTGACCCCATGAAGTCTGCGGTAGCGACCAAGAGAGCCAGCGGCGGGCACCAACGCATTACTTTCTGGCTTTTCTACGTGTGCGTCGTAGCGGCAGGCATTCTCGCGCTGGCGCTCGCCCCGGTGCCGCCTGGCACTGTCAGTTCGCTCACGTTCTGGCTTTGGATCGCGCTCTTAATCCTAGCTGGCATCGCTCCCATTCCTCTGCCCGCTGGTGGCTCCATGACTGTTTCTTCCGCGATGAACTATGCGGGTATTGTCGTAATGGGGCCTATCCCCACCGCTTGGGCGGGCGTAATCAGTGCGATGTTTCTTCAGCTCGTCATACTCCGCAAGCCGGTAGTAAAGAGTATTTTCAATGCGGCTGTCCTGGCTTTGACCGTGCTTGTGGCTGGGTGGGTGTATCTGGCCCTTGGGGGGACGGTGGGTAAGCTGCACCTACCGGGTGACATGCTTTACCTCTTGATATCCGGCATTGCCTATTTCGTGGTCAATACGGGTTCCATCAGTCTTGTCATCGGCCTTGAACAAAGGCTGAATACTTTTCGTGTCTGGCAAGTCAACTTCATGTGGACGATTCTTCACCTCTTGGCCCTGCTCCCCTTCGGCGCATTGCTTGCTTTGGTATATCTCAGTGCGGGGATGTGGGCCATTCTCCTCTTCTTCGTCCCGCTCCTTCTCGCCAGATACTCCTTCAAGCTCTACGTTGACATGCGGAGAGATCATTTTGATTTTGTGAAGGCACTCACGGGAGTCATCGACGAAATCGACCCATACACGCGGCAGCATTCGCTACGTGTTGCGGAGTACTCTGTTCGTCTCGCGCGGGGGCTCGGATTGCGCGAGAGCGATGTTCGGACCATAGAGTATGCCGCTCTCGTGCACGATCTGGGCAAGGTTGACTTGAGGTACAGGGACATACTGGGGAAGCCGGGCGCGCTCTCGACGGACGAGAGGAAGACGCTGCGGAGGCATCCCGGCATTGGGGCCGACATAGTGACCAAGGTCAAATCCCTCAAGAGAGCTTCCGAGATGGTTCGCTCACATCATGAGAGACCGGACGGGAAGGGGTATCCATACGGCCTTGTCGATCAAGACGTTCCCCTGGGTGCGCGGATCCTAAACGTGGCAGACGCCTTCGACGCGATGACGTCCGACCGTCCGTACAGGCCGGCCCTGACTCTTGAGCAGGCGGTCGCAGAAGTCAAGCGCTGCTGCGATACCCAGTTTGACAAGAGAGTTGCGGGTTGTCTCGTGAGAATGTACGAGGCGGGGCAGTTCGACGTGTACAGAGAAGGGCGTGAGGAAACGCACTCCATGAGGGCCGCGGGCTAGCGCTGACAGAGCGGGTTGGGTTTTGAAGTACAAGGACGCCGGAGTTGACATAGACGCAGCCAACGCTGCCCTGGAACGAATCAAAGCCCTCGTTCGCTCCACCTACACCAAAGGTGTGTCCAGCGAACCTGGGCTTTTTGCCGGCGCCTACTCGTTGGCTTCGGCAGGCATTAGAGATCCGCTTCTCCTCTCCAGCATGGACGGCGTTGGGACGAAGCTCAAGATTGCGTTTGCCGCGCGGAAGTTCAAGTCCGTCGGCACCGACATCGTGTCTCACTGCTGTAACGACGTGCTCGTGCACGCGGCCCAGCCGATCTTTTTCTTAGACTACATCGGGATTGACAAGATAGAAGTCACGGTCCTGGAGGAGTTGGTTTCGGGGATGGCGGAAGAGTGCATCAACTGGGGCTGTGCGCTGATAGGCGGGGAGACGGCGGAAATGCCGGGCTTCTACAACAAAGGCGAGTTCGATGTCGTGGGCTGCGCCGTCGGGGTCGTCGAGAAAAGTGACTTCGTAGACGGCGCCGACATTCGGAGTGGCGACGTCCTGATCGGACTACCATCCACCGGACTTCACACCAATGGCTTTTCGCTGGCAAGGAAGATCCTCTTCGAGAAGAAGAACTTTTCAGTTGAGGACTCACTTCCGGAGCTAGGTTGTACCATCGAAGAGGCTCTTCTTGTTCCTCACCGGTCGTATCTCCGACCCGTTCGCCTTCTTCTTGCAGGGGGATGGGTCAGGGGTATGGCTCACATCACCGGTGGGGGATTCTTCGACAACATCACGCGAATTCTCCCCGACGGGCTTCAGGTTCACATTCGCAAGGGGACGTGGCCCATTCTGCCGGTGTTCGGCCTGCTCAGACGATGGGGGGAGATGGAAGACGAGGAAGCGTTCAGGACTTTCAACATGGGCGTTGGGTTCGTCGTATTTGTGCGTGAGAAAGATGTGAGTTCGGCTGTCAACGAGCTTCTCGCCAACGACGAGAAGGCGTTTGTCATCGGCGAGGTAAGGAGCGGCAAGAAAGGTGTTCACGTAGTTTAGATTTGCTCAACTCCCGAATGGGGAAGAGGAGGGTGTGATGGATGTGTTCCGGGACAAGAGCAGAAAGGAACGTGCCTGCTCCGAACCTTCTGACTCTGAGACAAGACGATCGTTTCCGCTTGGCAATGCTGCTTCCCTGTCCGACGACGCTGCTGTTGCGTCTGAGGACTCCGCCCCTTCAGCCGCTGACGCTCATCCCGGCCTCGATGTTCGCTCGCTCCGCGATATTCATCCTGCGCGCGAGGGCCGGTCAGTCGCAGCGTCCGAGGCCGTTGCGAGTGCCCTGATGAAGCTGGTAGGCCGTAGCAGAGAAATGCTGCACGTCCATGAACTGATCAAGAAGATCGCGCTCTGCGACACGACGGTCCTCATCGAGGGTGAGACCGGCACGGGAAAGGAACTGGTCGCAAAGGCGATCCATCAACTCGGGCGCCGCCGTGGCTCCAACTTTCTTGCTCACAACTGTGGAGCGACCCCCGACACTCTCATCGAAAGCGAGCTCTTCGGCCACGTGAAGGGGGCTTTCACCGGCGCAGTGCAGGACAAGAAGGGGCTGTTCGAGGTGGCCGATGGAGGCACCTTTTTCCTGGATGAGATCGCGGACATAAGCTCGATGATGCAGATCAAGCTCCTGCGCGTTCTCCAGGAGCGCGAGTTCAGAAGGGTGGGGGAGACTCAGGCACGAAGGATCGACGTACGAGTCATTGCGGCCACGAACCGGGATTTGCTCGGCGAAGTCGAGCAAGGGAGATTTCGAAGAGATCTGTATTATCGTCTGGGTGTGATCAAGCTCAGATTGCCCGCGCTGCGAGAAAGAAGAGACGATATACCGGCGCTCGTCGAGCATTTTCTTGCGATACAGGCGCGCAGAATCGGGGCTCGCACCATTGCCGTGCGTGAGAACGCACTGGAGGTCTTGAGAAACTACGATTGGCCGGGAAACGTGCGGGAGCTGGAGAACGAAATGGAAAGGGCGGTCGCGCTCGGCCATCCGGGAACGGAAGTCACCCTCTGGGGATTGTCCGACGCAGTAAGGAGCAACAGTTGCGCAGCGGTGTGCGACCTCGGCCCCGCCGGCACCTTGAAGTACGAGACCGACCGTTTGGAAAGACAGAGAATCCTCGAGGCCCTGGAGTCGAGCATGTGGAACAAGACTCGCGCCGCAAAAGCACTTGGCCTGAGCAGGCAGGGTCTGCTCAAGAAGATGCGGAGGTTCAAGCTGGGAAACGGCCACACGGGGCCCTCGGAGACGACGGGCCGGCCAGGAAGCAGTAAGTGAGCGACCAGCCTGTAGGAAAGGAACGCCCGAGGCGGAGTCGTGACAGCCGACTTCGCTAAGGGCCTCGGCACATAGATACTCTTTCACGCCACCCGACCCCAAGACGGTTCCCTCATGCGTGTAGATTCCCCATTGACAACTAATTGTCCATACGCAATACTGACACGAGAGAGGCGAGGGCATTAACCGCACCGTTCTGTTCGGGAGAAGATCAAGAAGCTCAAGACGATGGGGATCTGTTACCCAGGTGGCGAAAGCGTAGCTATCTCGTACCCACTGAACTGCATTGGCTTTCACAGAGTTGCACCTCTGCCACGCTGACTGGTGACTTTGGTCGCAAAACTGAGTCGGTGGGCGCGGGTCGCGATGAGTGCGGACATCTACTCGGTCACATAACTCGTTGATGGGTGGGTAGGTAGAGATCGGGGTAGTATCACAATATTAGTTACGTTCCGGCACGACTTGTGCGATACAAGAAGATTGGCGCGACCAGGTCACAGTTTGCAAGTCTCAAGATTGAGGTATCAGCTCGGGGGGAACCTACATGTTCAAGGGTGTTGTGGGTCGGACCAGGGTTGGAGGAAGGAGCGAGGGATGAGGAAAATGGGGTCGGTAGTTCTGCCGTTGATGGTTGTTTGCCTAATGGCGTTGTGGGCGCCGTGTGGTGATGGTGAGGCTGGTAGGCGTGGTGAGGGTCTTGGGCTTTGGTGGGCGCCGGACAGTGCGTGTGCGGTGCGTTTAGCTCAGGTGGTTGGCCTCGAGAGGATAGCGAGACTTCTGGAAGGAAGGCCTGAGAAGGTTGTGGGCTGGTTGATGCTTGAGCGCATGGTGGAGGATGAGGGTGAGTGGTTCTGGATCCGGGTGAGGATGAAGAATGTTAAGAGCGTGACATTCACTAAGAGTACGAAGATCGTTGTGACAGAGAGGGACGGGAGGCGTGTAGAGAGTGAGGGAATTTTCTTCTGGCCTGATTATCACCAGACGAGCCTGTATGACTCGAGAGAGATGTGTGTCGTGGTGGGCAGGAGTTCTGTGTGGCAGGGACTTGACGGTCTTGCGCCTACGGGGTGCGTGAAGTTCGCTGCCGGCAGTGTGAGGGTTGGTGATGTGAGGGGTTTCGAAGTCGTGGGAGCGATCGTGGATGTCGGCGGGGGAGAGACTAGGTGAGAGGGGGTGAGTTGGCATGAAGGGTGCTGTTGTGGTGCTTTTGTTGGTGCTGCTCTTGGTGCCCTGTGTTGCGAATGCGGTGGACGCGGTCGGGTGTGATGTGTGGCTGGAGAGTGGGAACGTGGTCATGTGGGCTGCGTGTCACGTTGGTGAGTGGCTCCGGTTCAACGAGGCGACGGATGACCTGCTGTGGGAGGTTGGGTACGTCGGGCCGTAGTGCGGCTGCTGCACCAGGAAGGCCGGCGTGAGCCGGTCTTCCTGGTGCAGCGTGTGTGTGTTTGACGTGTACAGTGATGGCAATCACCTGAGACCTGCCCCTGTGGGTCGACGAGGCTCGCTTCATGGTGTCCTTCCGCAACCAGAGGCCAGGGCGCGCAGGTCACAATCAGGGCGTCCCATTTTGTCCACTTATTTCCTTTAGTCCGAAGTGTGAGTCGTGTAGAATGGGGATGCTCTCGTTCTCGTGCCGTCGGTCAGCGATAGAGAAGCAGAAGACAAGAAAGGTGTTGAAGCGAGCCACGTGTTGCAGCCTGCATTTTTCCTCTTAGTTTTCGCGGTCCTACTTTCCCTCACGTTTTTCCCGTCAGGCCTGGGCTTTCTATCTTTTGTGGCGCTAGTGCCTCTTTTCAAGGCGATTCTCCAGGGCGCGACCGCCGGTGGCGAAGGAAGGTGGAAGGCGCTCAAGCGAGGGTTCTTCCTGGGATGGCTTGGCGGGGTCATGTTCTTCGGCATCACCTTCTATTGGATACCGCTTCTGCCCGGCGAAAACGTGACGGTTCCATTCATCATGTTCCCGGCATACCTGGTCATGGTGGGGTACCTGGCACTCTACCTAGGGGTCTTCGGTGCGCTTCTTAGGCTGACCTACGTGCAGGTCACAAGAAAGGTTGTTCTGCTTGCTCCGTGTCTCTGGGTTCTGGTTGAGCTCTTGCGGGCGAGAGGCGCACTTGGCTTTCCGTGGGCGAGTCTGGGGTACAGTTTGTGGCAATATCCCAGCCTGATTCAAATCGCTTCCGTCGGCTCCGTCTATGCGGTAAGCCTCATACTCGTTGTCGTCAACGCGCTCCTGTACGATGCAGTTGCGAGAAGAATCAAACCCGTTGTGGCAGTCCCCGCCGCACTTGCGATCGTGGTCCTGATGCTGCTCTTTGGTCAGGTCGCAATCCATTCCAATCCGCCCGCGCGAGAACTCACGGTTGGCCTTGTTCAACCGAACATGGCGAGCGGAATAAAGTGGGATCCGAGATTCAGGCAACACAATCTCGACGTTCTTCTTGAGCTCACGGAGCAACTCGCCTCGCAGAATCCGGATTTCATTGTCTGGCCCGAGACGGCGGCTCCTTTTCACCTGAGGTACGAGCCCACCTACATGAACCTGCTGACCCGCACCATCGATCGTGTGCGCGTTCCTCTCTTTCTCGGCTTTCCTGACGCTGTTCCCCAGGAAGACGGCGAGCTGGTCTATTACAATTCGGCCGGATTAATGATGCCCGGACTCGGCCTCGTCAAGAAATACGACAAGGTGCACCTGGTTCCTTTTGGGGAGAGAATACCTTACGACGACGTGTTTGCATTTCTCAAGAGAGTGGACTTCGGAGAGGCAGATTTTGGGGTAGGAAAGGAGAGGACCGTCTTCAGCTTGAACGGCGAGAAATTCAGCGTCCTCATCTGCTTTGAGTCGATATTCCCCGAACTGGTGCGCTCGTTCAAAGCGGAGGGCGCCGATTTTCTCGTCAACATCACGAACGACGAATGGTTCGGCAGGAGCGCGGCTCCCTATCAGCACGCTTACATGGCCGTGTTCAGAGCGGTCGAGACCAGGTCAAGCATCGCGCGCTGCGCAAACACAGGGATCTCGATGCTCATTGATCCTTGGGGAAGGATCACGTTGAGGAGTGGCCTCTTCACCAGGGAAGCTCTCGTGGGCAAGATCAAGATAGTGTCGTCAGAGACTTTCTTTACGAAGCACGGGTTCCTGGTCCTGTGGCCTTTTGTGGGTATCGCAATTCTGGAGTGCGTCCTGGCTCTTGTCGGTGGCCGGAAGCTCAAGGCGAAGAGACTTCCTATTTAGTCGGCGTCTTTCCTCTCACGAATCCTGGTCAGGGCAGCACGAGCCGAGTCTCGGACCTCCGCATCATTGCTAGCGAGGGCTCTCTCTAGGCCGTCAACTACTTCCTTGCCTCCTATCTCCTCGAGTAGCTTGAGGGCAGAAGCTGACAGACGGTGCGGATACTCGGCCACCAGTCTACTTCGCAATGACTCTCGCATATCCGGTCTGTCTAGGACACTTTCCCAATCCTGCTTCTCAAAATCCTTTTTCATGAAAAGATCAAGCAGAGTCGGTAGGACCGTGGTCCTTTCGTTGAAGTCTCTGGCCAGGACGGATGCGGCCGTGAATCTATTGCCTATGTTAGGATCCTCGTTCAATGCCCTCATCAGTACTGGAACCGCTCGTCTGTCACCAAGCGAGCCAAGGTTCATCATGATGTCGCTTCTAACCATGGCAACGGAATCAGACTGCACGGCCTCACATAGCGTTTCGACTGCTCTTAAGTCATGAAGATTCGTCAGAGCCAAGGCATAACTGGATCGCTTGTCCGGGGTCTCTCCCTCTTTTACTGCCTTCAGGTATCGTTGAAACTTCTTCTCGCTAATCTTCCTGACCGCGTTTGCTGCAGTTGCGGGCTTCTTGGCCGCTGAAGTAGTGTCTAACACCAGTGCCGTATCGCGGCCATCAGAACCGGCAGAGGGTCTGGCCTTCTCGGAGGACACAATAGCGAAAGCAAGCAACGTCACAGTGATTAGTGCGGTTGAAACAACTCTCAAGCTCTTCAATGGTATCACCTCAATCCATTTGGGATTAACTTGTCGATTCTGCACAATCCTACCGAATTAAGACGGTTTTTTCCACCCTGCAGTCTCTGCCCCTACACAGATGGCATAGGTATAGCCCCGGTGCCAAGCGTGAACCGCCGTCATCCCTTCCATCCCATATGAGACTCTGCTCGCCTGCCTCCCTCCACTCGTTGGGGAACGTTCGAACGATCCGCCCGCTGACATCAAAGATAGCAATCGAGACTTCGCCTGGAGTACTCATCTCGAATCGGATGTGCGCGGCGTTTGAGAAGGGATTCGGGACCAGACAGGAGCTCAGTATGCCACTCGCTCCGGGTAAGAAGGCCTCGGCAGTTGCTATCGGCCATGTCGTCCCGTCAGTGAACGCAACATCAAGTCGATACGCGTAAGGCATGCCGGGCTTCACACTGCGATCCACATATCTAAAATGCTGTTCGGCGCACGAATCCGCCGCTGTCCCGTTTGCAGGAACCTCGGCCAACCATACGGGCTCCTGTCCTTCAGGGCCTCCATAAAGTCGGAATCCGGTCAGATCTGGCATGAGCTTTGCGACCCAGCTGAGCGTAATCGCGCCACACTCTGGTGTTGCCTCGAAGTCTTGCGCGCAGATTTCTGGGTTGTTGTCGCAGTCTTCGTATGTATCGGTCCTGTAAGAAACGTTATCGTATTCGTTAGTCTCAGCCCAGTACCCGATGTCATCAACGCTCATCTCGATCGTCTGATCCCCAGTCGCAGGTATCAGAATCGCGTAGTCCTCCACGGCGCCCGTCTGGTCGTACAGGAGCGCTCGAATTGGGAGCGGTGGCCCCGCGACAAGGGTCCAGCCCCCGTTTGTGTAATAGTAAAGTCTCACATATATGGTATCCGGGATATCGCAGGCTATATAGTTGCCTATGCGCATATCTGCGTACGTATAGCAGGGAGTGACGTAGAGAGGGGTCTGTGGTGCGCTGCCGGGAGTACTGGATAGGACCAGGGGTTGGTTCAGGGACGGCGCAAGATTTGCCGTAACGCCAGCGTTCGATGGAATATGGTAGCACGTGGCGAAATCAAAACCGTTCAGAATGGAGCCGAAAGCGTGATGGTACCTCTCACTGGTATGCGAATTGATCAGAATTGTAGTGCCGCTCCGGTACGTGACAATAGCAGCGTGTGCGTATTCATCGTATTCATCGCCGGTGCTCTCCTCGTCGGTGCCGAAGACCCCGAAAATAACTACATCGCCAGCGACAATATCGTCAGGCGGGTTAGTAGCGCTGTCTACTCTATGCGGGGTGATTCCCAGTGAGCGTAGAAACGAGTTCAGATTGTCACAATTGTGGATGGAGTGCATGTCCTCGCAAGCTCCCAGGTAGGTGCGAATGTAACCAGCCATCAAGCATTGCGACACGTAGTTGGCGCAGTCACCGCCGGTCTTTGTATAGTCGTGGAAAAATTTGTTACGAATACTCTTGTCTTTCTCGTTTGGGTCTACCCACTTATCTGCATATCGCACCGCCTGATAGCTGTTGTAGTAATCGGCACCCACACTTGTCGCCATCACTGCCGACAATACGAAGAATAGACAAAGTGAGAGCCCTGCGCAAGTCCTTGATCTCTTCCAGGGGGTCACCACAATAAATGTCACAATATTCACCTCCTCGAGACGCGAGTACTACCTGATAAACACAACCTTCTTCGCTGCTTCCTCTTTCCCGAACCTCGTGCGGCAGAGGTAAACACCGCATCTCACTGTGTTACCGGCCTCGTCCCTCCCATCCCATTGGAGGGTTTGGTCGCGTTGTTCTGCATTCCCGTCGAAGATTCGCCGAACGAATCTTCCTGCGCAATCGAATATGTCTACAGTAAGCCTGGCTGTCCGCCCTCTGAGGGAAACCTCCAACTTGGTACTCGCAGCGAAGGGGTTCGGCACACACGAAGTGATTGCCACTGCAGTGTGGACTGCTGCGGTTTGCTCTGCCTGAAGCGTTGCGTAGCCACCGTAGGAAGAGAAAAAGATCTCCCTCACTTGTCCGGGAGACGGTTCCTCGAACGGGAAAGCCAAGGTGAGGGTCTGGCCCGGTCTGAGCTCGACGCAGCGACTATCACAACTGGCAAGCTTAGAGAGCATGCTCATGCCCAACCCGCTCTGCGTCGATTGAGTTGCCTCGCTTGGCTCCAGGGCACGCGACGTGAAAGGAACGACCCTTCGCTTGTACAGCGCGACTTGGTCAATTTCGTGTTTGCCAAGCCATTTGATTCTGAGGCCGAATTTCTCAACCAGAGGTACAGTGGATTCGTCAAGCTCTACCAGGAAGGTGGACGTGTTCTCCCTCGGTCTAACGAGGCCGATAGTGCTCCATCCGCTTCCATCGTATTGTGGAACCTCTACCGTCAATCCTCTCTGTGAAAGTCGATTGCGCCACGTCTGATACTGGAGGGGAAGGGTCACAATCCTCCTCGCACGGAAAAGGTGGCTTTCCGCTCGCGACAAGGAGGATGCCGTCAAATGGTGCCAAACTCTCTTCTCCGTTGCCCGTCACCGCTTCGAGGCTTTCAGCCGCGTATCCTTCAAATCGGACTCTGAGCCAATCGTCTGCGACTCCCTCGCATGTAGCACCGTCATTGGACTGAAGCGTCAGCGAGCTCGTGGCGGAGGAAGAGGCGTCGATTATGAGAGGCGGAGCGTTGAGGGTGTAAAGGAATGGTCCTCCGTCCTCGGCGAGGCCAGCGTGTAGATCCAGAGTCTCGTACGCGCCAAGCACGTAGGCTCCGGGCGGAAGTGTGGTCGGATGATCCACAACCGTCAGCTTGGCCTCATCAATCCTGGAGACTTCGCTCTCGAACTCGGCGATCTTTAGCCAGTACTGACCATCCACGGGTTCAAGGTCACCTTGGATCAGATAGTGATCCTGGCTCATGGCAATCTCTGTTCCTTCGGAGCCGCGAAGTATGCTGTTGTCGAGAACATAGCCGAGCTTGTCCCTGACAAGGAGGAAGGGACATCCTCCTGACGGAAGGGTGATGGATACTCGTCTCCTCTCCGTGTCGCTTCTATTGGTCTGGTCAAGCACTGAGACGGTCAGAGTGTCCCACGTCGGCTGCGTCACGGACGGGGCTGTATACGTGACCCAGTTATCGTGCTCGTCAGAGATCGATCCCTGCCGAGCTCCCCAGGCAAGCTGAAAGAAATCTCTGGCCCCGGGATAACAGTCAAAAGTGCCGTTCCTGTCTGTCCAGTCGACGGACACAGCACAGCTCGCGCCACTCTCCATGCGAACGGGAAGCCCATCAATAGCCGTTATCTCGGGGGAGTAGTTGCGGGCCCATATGAGGGCCGGGTCGCCCAGAAGTACATACTCGCGGATGGGCCAGAGGAGGTACGGATATGCGAGCTCGGCATCGATCTTGGCGCGCCTGAAGGCCTCTCCCACCGGAAGAGACTCGTTGAGAAAGAGCTGATCTAGCAGCTCTCTCATGAGCATGTGGTTCCCCGCCTGATAGGAGGCGCCAGACGCAGGGCCGACCCAGCCTATCGCCCCCTTATTCTGGGCGAACAGGAAGGCGTCAGCCAGGGTAACATCCCGGTCGCCACATCCCGATGTCTGCCGGCCGAAGAAGGAGCCGAGTCCACAAGAAGCTCCGATCACAAGCGGGAAATCCTGGGTGTTTGAAAGCTCCGCAGCATCAAAGCACCAATCATGGCCTTGGCAAGAGCAAGGACCCTCAAGAGATAAGAAATCCACGAAGAGGTTGCTACTGGCTATAGTGCCCATGCCCACAATTAGCGTCTTCCCGTCTGTATTCCTGTTTATCTCCTGAAGCAGAGCGGCTTTTCGTTCGGCCCAAGTGTCGTACTCAGGCTCGGAGGCGTAGAAGGCAAGCTTGTCCCAGAAATAGGAAGAAGGAGTGTGATTCGTCAACAAGTCTTCCACTGCTTGTCTCACATAGGGACCGGATACAAAATTGATGTTGTTGTCTTCCGCCACAAACAGCAAGTTGTCTTTCCAGCGATGTGAACCGTACGCGCCCTCGTATTCAAGAACCTTATTGACGTAGATTGTCACTTCCGTACTGGTTCGGGCCGGCAGGCGGCCTATGGCCATCTTGGGAAGGCTATCGTTTTCGCCCACGGACACAAACCAATCTTCCCAGGCGATCCTCACGGGCGTCCCACTGAAGTCGAAGAAAACATAATGGCTCGGTATGAGGTCCCCAGACTGTGTGGTGTCATAGTTTGCGTCGCCCACGAGAAACACGAATCGAGGGCGTACGGCCCAGTTGTCGTATGCGTACGAGAGGAATTCCTTGATGCCTTCAGCGCCAGGCGAGAATTCAGAGTAAACCTCTGATGTAGCTACAGCGAGTGCCCTGTGACCCCCGCCTCCTCCGCACGGAGAGCTATCCTGCCGGTGTTGCACGAGCGGCATTGCTGCCTGAAGAAGCTCGTCCGGGGCAAGAAGGATGTAGTCGTAGGCATTGGTTGAGTCGCTCAATGCCGCCGAACAGAGGCTACCGAGGGCAAGAAGCAAGAAGCCTGATGCAGAGCCGTAGAATAAGCATACGCGAATGACCCGGAGAATCGTTGGCGTTCGTCGCAGGGTCATCATGCTCACCCCCTTCGACAAGTCCCCCGCAGTGCGAGAGGGAAAAACGACAAATGCAAAGCAGTGAGCCAACGCGTGTTGGCTCGCGCACGTGGATGAGTGATGGAGGGACTAGGGTTGCATCTGCCGTAGCTGACCCAATGACCTCACGCTCCACGCTACTACCTGTCGCAAAATGTGTCAATAGTTGTTTCGTGACCGGCAGCACGGGAGGAGGCCGGACAGCAAGGGACCGTGCGGCTTTGTCTTCGTGGCCGGCTAACTCAAAGTGTTTATTGTCGGTAGCCGGTGGGGGCAGTCTTCACACTTGCGTTTGACACGCCACGGCCGCATTGATATAGTAGCCTGTTACGATCGAGGTCATCATGTCGGCCTGAGTGGGAGTCATCAGTTTCGGCTCGAGTGAAGAAGACTTCTAGCAGGGAGGGGTTTTCAGTTCACGCTCGAGCGTGAAGCGGCGACTTGCCTGGCCGGGCGGAGGATTCCATTGCTGCCGCAGAGTCCCATAGGAAGGTACGTCGACACGGGCTCGATTGTTCACTCACTCGACGCTCGCGCAAAGAGCGTCTGCCTCTTGTTATTGCTGGCGGCCTGTTTTTCGATTCACTCGCTCTGGTCGTTGGGTCTAGTGGTGGCGCTGTTTCTGACTGTCACGATTTTGTCGCGTCTTCCTTTCCGAACGGCCATCGGAAACGGGAGACTCTTGCTCCTGTTCTTGGGCTTGGCCGTGGTATTCAACGCCCTCTTCTGGCAGCCCGCGAGCTCCGTGAGCTTGTTTGTCATGCCCCATCCGCATTTGGCGGGCCTCGTCAGGGGCGCATGGGCAGGCGCAAAGCTTATTGTGATGATGAGCTTCGTGAACCTCTTCTTACTCTGCACTGCACCCGAAGAGTGTACGGAGGCAGTGGCGTTCTTCCTCTCTCCGCTCAAGCGAATCGTCCGTGGTGTTGCCGGCGTGCCCATGGTCGTGACGATCGCTTTGAGGTTTGTGCCACTCGTACTGGCGGAGGGGAACAGGATCATGATTGCCCAGCGCGCGAGGGGAATGCGGGCGGAACGCAGGCTCACTGGAAGAATAAGGGACTTGAGGCCGCTCGTAGTGCCTCTCTTCAGAAGCGTGCTCACGAGGGCGGACCAACTCTCCGTCGCTCTTGAAGTGAGGTGTTTCGATCCCTCCAGGCCGAGGCGAAGCGCCTTCGCGAGGAACTTCAGTCTGAGAGACGCTGGTGCGCTCTTGTGTTGTGTCTGCGTACTCGTCCTGGTGAGAATCCTAGGGTAGCGGGCGAGAGTTTTTGGCTGACCGGTGAAGACTCTTGGGGTAATGGTGACGGCCGTTGGATGAATCGCCGAAGTGTCCTGCTCAGTTACGAAACTTGAAGCTCGTCCTCGAGTACGACGGAAGCGAGTTTCACGGCTGGCAAATTCAGAGACGCGAGCGCACCGTGCAGGGCGTCCTTGAAGAAGCTCTTGCGCGACTGCTGGGTTCACCTCACAGGGTGGTTGCGGCCAGCAGAACGGACGCGGGAGCGCACGCCCGCGGGCAGGTGGCGAGCTTCCACACGAGAAGCGTGATGCCGGCGGGCAGAGTGATGCTGGGGCTGAACGGAATATTCCCCGATGACGTGGTGGTGAGAGAAGCCGGCGAAGTCGGTCTCGACTTTAGCGCCAGGCGCAGCGCAAAGAGCCGCCTTTACAGCTACCGTGTTGTGCTCGGGCCTTCGGCTCTTTGGAGAGGGCATGCATGGTCCGTCCGGCGCCCCCTCAAGCTTTCGGCCATGGAGGAGGCCTGTCGTGGTATCATTGGTCTCAGAGACTTTCGCGCATTCTCGGGAATCCCGGAACAGGGAGACAGTACTCTCTGCACCGTGATCGAGAGCGCCTGGCGGGAATGGTCTGGAGGTTACGTTTTCGAGATCGAAGCTGATAGATTCATCATTCACATGATCAGGACCCTCGCCGGCACGATGGTCAGGTTGGGAGAAGGGAAACTGAGTGTCAATGAATTCGTCGAGGCGTTGCACACGAGAACAAGACCAAAGCTGGGAATGACGGCGCCGGCGAGAGGGCTCTGCCTCGAGGCAGTCAAGTACGATTGAGGGCAGCAGCGCGCTTTTCAAGCAACATGGAGGTGGTCATGAAGTTTTTCGTCGATACTGCAAACGTTGGAGAGATTCGTGAAGCAGCGAGCATGGGCATACTGGATGGTGTCACCACGAATCCGAGTCTTCTCTGCAAGGAGTCGGGCGAGCCTAGAGCCATCCTCAAGGAAATCTGCTCGATAGTGGACGGTCCGGTGAGCGCGGAGGTCGTGGCTCTTGACAGAGAGGGGATGGTGAGGGAAGCGCTGGACCTGAGCAAGCTTCATCCCAACATCGTGATCAAGGTTCCCCTCACAAAAGAGGGCGTCAAGGCAATAAAGGAACTGGGTGAGAAGGGTGTTCGCACAAATGCCACCCTGGTCTTCTCGTCCAACCAGGCGATACTGGCCGCAAAGGCCGGCGCCACGTACGTGAGCCCCTTCATCGGCAGACTGGATGACGCGGGTCACGTGGGCATGGACGTAATTCGCGAAATCGTGACGATCTACGGGAACTACGGCTTCGAGACGGAGGTAATAGTTGCGAGCGTGAGAAGCCCGCTGCAGGTCGTCGACGCCGCTCTCGCGGGGGCGCCGATAGTGACGGCGCCTTTCAAGATAATCGAGTTGATGTTCAACCATCCACTGACCGAGCTCGGGATAAAGAAGTTCCTGGAGGATTGGGACAAGATACAGAAAAGATGCAAGACCTGATGCGCCGTCGCGGCGGCTTTGCTGCCATTGCCAGCCGGGGGCAGCCGCCTGCCAGGCGCGGTCTTGGAAAGGCAAGTAGTCGTGGAAAACAGTAGAAATCGCACGGTAATCGGCCTCGCAATAGGGCTGCTGTCGATCGGCGTTCTCGTCCTGGGGATCGCCATCGGCAGGGCCAACATCGGCAAAGGCGCTGGGGACTCATTGCTGAAAGGAGGTCCAGAGGCTGCGGAACCGTTGAGACTGGTGACGCGGTCCAGTGACGACACCCCCGCAGGCAGCATGAGCACTCTCGACATTTCGCGTGATGTGGATGATTCGAGGGACAACGCGATAGTGCGCGCTTCGAGAATCGCGGGCCCTTCCGTGGTCAGCGTCAGCGTCATTCAGACCTTGGTCGCAAGAGGGGGACCCTTCTTCGGTCAGTCGGGGGACGATTTCTTTGAACAGTTTTTCGGCGACGTTTTTCCTCCTCGAGTGTACCGCGAGCGCATACCCAGCCTGGGTTCCGGCTTTGTCATAAGCGACAACGGCTACGTTCTTACGAACGAGCACGTCGTTCACAGCGCCGAGCAGATAAAGGTGACACTCCCTGACGGGAGGCAGTTCGACGGCAAGCTTGTGGGCTCGGACTCCAGCTTCGATCTCGCAGTGTTGAAGATCGACGCGAAGGGATTACCGGTCGCCGTTCTCGGCAACTCGGACGACATAGTGGTGGGCGAGTGGGCGATCGCCATAGGTAACCCCTTCGGCTTTCTCTTGAATGACCCGAGCCCGTCTGTCACTGCCGGTGTGATAAGCGCCCTCAAGCGGGACGTGAAGTCCACCGGTCTTCAGGGAGGCATCTACAAGGACATGATTCAGACGGACGCGGCGATAAATCCCGGCAACAGCGGCGGCCCACTCGTGAACGGCAAGGGCCAAGTCATCGGTGTGAACACGTTCATTTTTACGCAGAGCGGCGGGTCGCTGGGAATGGGGTTTGCGATACCCGTGAACATCGCCAAGAGAGTCGTCGAAGAGATAATCAAATTTGGAGCGGTGAGGGGTGTCTGGGTTGGAATATCGGTTCAGGACATCACTCCCTACGTCGCCTCGCATCTCGGCATCACCGACACGCACGGAGTGATAGTGGCGCGCCTGGAGCAGGGTAGTCCTGCGGACAAAGCGGGTGTCAAAGCGGGAGACATAATCAGGAAGGTCCAGGGGCAGCAAGTGAACAACTCGACCGATGCACAGAGAAGCATCTTCGGAGCAGGTGTGGGCGACGTAGTCGTTCTCACGATAGAGCGCGATGACAAGAGATGGGACGTCAAGCTTAAGCTAGAGGAGGTGCCGAAAAAGAGCTAGCTTCAGGCAGGGGCTGGCCCACGAAATGATAGAAAGATACACGCGCCCCGCAATGGGTGCCCTCTGGAGCGAGGAGAAAAAGCTCTCCACGTGGCTCGAAGTAGAAATCGTGATATGCGAGCAGATGGAGGCTCTGGGCCTTTGTCCCGCTGGTACGGGGGCGAGAATAAGAAAACGCGCGCGCTTTGACGCCTCGAAGATCAAGGATCTAGAGCTTCTCGTCAAGCACGACGTGATCGCGTTCGTTTCTAACGTTGCTGAGAACCTGGGCGATGAGTCCAGGTTTTTCCATTACGGGCTGACCTCTTCCGACCTTCTCGACACGTCGGAGGCCTTGCTGTTGCGAGACGCCTGTCTCATCATCGAGTCAGACTTGGAGGAACTCAAGAGCGTCCTCAGGGAACTGGCCCTGAGGCACAAGGGAACAGTAATGGCGGGGCGCACCCACGGAGTGCACGCCGAGCCCATAACGTTTGGGCTCAAGGTCCTGGTCTGGTTTGAGGAAGCGGGGCGCAATCTGTCCCGCGTGAAGACTGCCCGCGACAACGTGTCCGTGGGGAAGGTTTCGGGAGCCGTGGGAACTTTCTCTCACCTGCCGCCCGAGCTTGAGGAACTTGTCTGCAAACGACTGGGTCTGCAGCCTGAGCCCGCGTCTACTCAGATAGTGCAGAGAGACAGGCACGCCGAGCTCCTCTGCGCTCTTGCCGTCACGGCGGCCTCACTCGAGAAGTTCGCAACCGAGATAAGACATCTTCAGCGAACCGAAGTGCGAGAAGTGGAGGAGTGCTTTGCGGAGGGACAGAAGGGTTCCTCCGCCATGCCTCACAAGAGAAACCCCATTCTCTGCGAAAGAATCTGCGGCCTCGCGAGGGTCGTGAGGAGCAATGCGACGGCCGGAATGGAAGACGTCGCCCTCTGGCACGAGCGGGACATCAGTCACTCTTCCGTGGAGAGAATCATAGTTCCCGACTCGTTCATACTCGTTGATTACATGCTTGCCACGTTTACGGACGTCATGAGAACGCTTCGCGTGTATCCGGAAAGGATGAAGGAAAATGTTGGGAAATCAGGCGAGGTCGTGTTCTCGCAGCGCGTTCTTCTCGAACTGGTGAAGCGCGGGATGCGTCGCGACGAAGCCTACGGTCTGGTGCAGTCCATTGCCGGCCTTTCGTGGAGCGGAACGGCAAGCTTCAGGGACGCAGTATTGAAGAACGAGAGGCTGCGAGCTCTCCTCGACGAGAAGACTCTCGAAGAGTGTTTTGACATTTCCTACCTCCTCAGAAACGTAGACAGAATCTACCAGAGAGTGCTCGGTGAATAGCAGGACGACGACAGAGGTAAGAACCTTCCCCATCAAGGATTCGCCTGACGGGGAGGTTCGGGCCGGACTTCGTTCTCTCGGGCTAAAGCTCACCGTTTCAGAGGCGCGGCACCTGGTGGAACTTCTCGGCCGCGATCCCAGCAACGTCGAAGTCACCATTTTCGATATCATGTGGAGTGAACACTGCTCTTACAAGAGTAGCAAGGAGTTGTTGAAGAAATACCTGCCCACAAGCGCGCCCAACGTGGTGCTGGGACCGGGCGAGGACGCCGGGATCATCAGACTGTGCAGCCACGAGGGAGAGAGCTTCTGTCTCGTAATGGCGCACGAGAGTCACAATCATCCGTCCCAGGTCTTGCCGTTCGAGGGGGCGGCGACCGGGATAGGTGGGATAGTGAGGGACGTTTACTGCATGGGAGCGGACGTGCTGGCCGTGATGGACGGTCTGAGATTCGGCGACCCGCACGGTATAAGGAAGAACAAGGTGAGGGAGGTCGCCTCGGGCGTGGTGTCGGGTATATGGCAATACGGGAACGCGCTGGGCGTGGCGAACCTTGGCGGCGACGTTTACTTCGACGAGTCGTACGACGAGAACTGTGTCGTGAACGTCATTGCCGTGGGTGTGGTCAGGGAGGGCGAAATCGTGAGGAGCGCCGTCCCAAAGGAAGCCGAGGCGGAAGCTTACGACTTGATTCTCGTGGGCAAGCCGACCGACGCGAGTGGTTTTGGCGGAGCCTCTTTTGCTTCGGACGTGCTGGATTCGCAGGAGTGGGCCGGATCCAGGTCCGCCGTGCAGGTCCCCGACCCATTCCTCAAGAGGATTCTTGCCGAGGCCAACAAGAGCATGCTCAGACTCGTGCATTCTCGCGGTCTCAGGATAGGGTTCAAGGACCTGGGAGCCGGAGGGATGGCTTGTGCGACGTCCGAACTGGTAGCCGCTCAAGGCCTGGGGGCGCGCATCGAACTCGACAGCGTCCCCCTGGACTCTGGATGTCTGCCTCCCGAGGTCGTTGCATGCTCCGAGACTCAGGAGAGGTTTGTGCTCGCCGTGCCCTCTCGCATCTCCGGCGAAGTACTGCGCATATACAATGACGAGTTCGAGCTTCCGTTTGTCTATCGCGGTGCAGGGGCGACGGTCATCGGTCGTGTCACCAAGGAACCGGATTACGTCCTGTACAGCCGCGGGATGCGCGTCTGTGACGTTAAGGCGGCGGCCATCACTTCGGGAATCTCGGCGACCAGAAATTCGGCGGTGCGCGAGTTCACGGAAACGGAGCCTCAGTTCTGCCCGCCGCACGATATCGAAGGATTCTTTCTCGATTTTCTCGGGTCGGTCAACGTCGCATCGCGAAAACCGGTCTTCGGATATTACGATTGTGGGGTCGGGGGAAACACGGTGGTGAGCCCGGGAGATGCCGATGCAGGCGTGTTCGCCCCGATACATGGAAGCCCCGTGGGGGTGGCAGTGTCGCTGGACGGAGTTCCCTCGTACGGGAAGATATCTCCGTACTGGGGCGGGGCGCAGGCCGTGGCAGAGGCCATGCGGAACGTTGCGTGTGTTGGCGCCTCGCCGAGGGCCCTGAGCGACTGCCTCAACTTCGGCAATCCCGAGGACCCGGAAATCTTTTGTCAGTTTGAGGAGGCGCTCAAGGGAATCGGTGACTGTGCGCGCGGAATCTGGCAGAAGGATTCGCCCGGGGTGCCCGTTCCAGTTGTGACCGGCAACGTAAGCTTTTACAACCAGAGCGCGACCGGCAAAGCGATCGCGCCGTCCCCGATGGTTGCCTGCTTTGGATTGATGGACGACTATAGCAAGACCGTCACGGCGAGCGTGAAGCTGCCCGGCTCGCACGTCATTCTCATCGGCGCACGCCGGGACGAGTTGGGCGGTTCCCTCTATTATCGTGAGCTACTTGGTTGTCTCGGCAGAAATGTACCCAACGTCCGATTCGAGGAGGAAAGAGCGGCGATGCACCTCGTGATCGAAGCGATCGACCTGGGTTTGTTGGAGGCGTGTCACGATATTTCCTCCGGGGGACTGGTCACAACCCTGGCCGAGATGTCGATGGCGTCGCCGAGGGCGCTCGGCATGACGATCGACGTCGGACCCTTGGGCGACTCTCTGAGGTACGACAGGAGGCTTTTCAGCGAATCCGGCGGCTTCGTGATCGAAATCACGCCCTGGAAGCTGGATGCATTCCTGACTCTCGGCGAGCAGAGACACGTGCAGACATTCAGGTTGGGCGAGGTGTGGGCCGAGCCGGTATTTCTTGTGCGTGACGGCGAGCGCCGTCTCCTGGAGCTTTCAGTGAGCGAGATGAAGGCTCGTTGGGAAAAGGCTTTGGATCGTTCGCTCGCGTAGGGATCGAGTCTCATGGGAGTGGGACAGGAGATGAGGATTTGAAACCCAGAGCGGCCGTGATCCAATTTCCGGGAGTGAATTGCGAGTACGAGACGGCGAGAGCGCTGCTTGCTTCGGGCCTCGAAGCAGAGATCTTCAGGTGGAATCTTGACATTTCGCGTCTGGCGAGTTTCGACGCTTTCGTTCTGCCCGGCGGCTTTTCCTATCAGGATAGGATAAGGGCCGGTGCAATTGCCGCCAAGGACGCCATCGTGGAAGAGATTGCAAATCAGGCCCGGAAGGGAAAGCCCGTTCTGGGAATATGCAACGGTGCCCAGGTTCTCGTCGAGGCGGGTCTTGTTCCCGGGCTTTTGGAGGGTCGTGTCGAAATGGCCCTCGGCCCCAACAGGGCCGGCGGCAGGAGCGGATACCTGTGCGACTGGGTGTACGTCAAAGTCGCGGAGCCTTCTCGTACGGCATTCACGTGCGTGATGAATGAGGGGGAGACGCTTCCGCTTCCGATTGCTCACGCAGAAGGCAGGTTTCTCTCCGCGTCATCCGCGATCACGGACACCCTGAAGAGAGAGGGACTGGCTCGATTGTTCTATTGTGACCAACTCGGCAGGACGAGAGAAGAATTTCCTTGGAATCCGAATGGTTCGGTATTCTCGTCCGCGGCCATCTCCAACAGAAGAGGCAACGTCATGGCCATGATGCCGCACCCCGAGAGGGCGGCGTGGCTCAAGCAAGTGCCTGCCGAGGTGCACGGGGAATGGGGGGAGAGTAAGCGGGAGGCGAGAGGACGATTCGAGCGGATGGAGGAGCCGGGTCCGGGGCGAAGAATTTTTGATTCACTCAGGCAATACCTTGGCTAAACGGATCGGAAGGAAACCCGTGAATATCGTGAGGATCGTGAGTCACAGCCGGCCGAGGAGGACGCAAGGCCGATCGAAGAAGAGTGATTTATGTCCGTGACCGCAGTGTGCGTGAGACCGCTTGGGACCGATCTGGTCGCCCTGAGTGCCTTTGACACTCTTGTCCGCAAGATGGGTTACGCGGACTCGCTCGTCTCTCTCTCTCGGGAGGAGGTGTGGCTTCTGGGTCTTGATCTGGATGACGAGAAGGCGAGTGGAGTCACGAAGATGCTTGTGGAAGAGACCGGCATTTTCGTGAATCCGAACACTCACACGCACACGATCGTGCGTCCTGACGAAATGCTGCCTCGCGGCAGGCAGTGTGGTGGAGAGGAATTGGAGATCGCCGTGTGGTCGCGGGAAGATCCGCAGGCCGGGCCTGTGGCGACAGCGGTGAGAGAGAGAATGCGGATTCTGAGCTTACTCGAGCTGAGGCGGCTCAGCCTGTGGCGGCCGCGCTTTCAGGCGGACGAGGGGGAGGAAGGCAAGGGCGAAAGAGACGGAAGCGACGGGAGAAAAGGGAGAAATGTCAGGGAGATCGCTTCGTCCATGGTGGCCACCCGTTCCAGAAAGGAAGGCCTTCTCGCCAACCCTCATTGCCAGTGTTGGATCATTGTTGAAGGCGCCCTCAAGCCTCACGAGCTATTGAGGACCGTCTGTGAGGTTGAAGAACCGTGGCCGCGGAATTCTTGTTGAGGAAAAGGGACAAATTGACTGGAAGCATCGACCCTGTCCGAGAGAGATATCTTCAAGGGGAGCGCCTCAGAGAGGAGTGCGGCGTGTTCGGAGTGAGCGGAGTCGAACAAGCGGCGGAGCTTGTGTTTTTCGGCCTCTACTCTCTTCAGCATCGAGGTCAGGAGAGCGCTGGAATTGTGTCTTCCGACGGAAAATGCGTGTACGCTCACAAGGGGCTCGGTCTGGTGAGCGACGTTCTCACCGCGGATGCACTCAAGGGCCTTCCCGGCCAGCTCGCGATCGGACACAATCGCTATTCCACCACCGGGCGTACGACCCTGGAGAACGCGCAGCCGCTGGTCGTGACCTATCAGGGTGGAAGACTTGCAATCGCACACAACGGAAACCTGGTGAACGCCAGAGAGCTCAAAGCGAAGATGGAGACTCAGGGTTCGATCTTTCAGACGACGATGGACAGCGAGGTGATCGTCCATCTCGTGGCACGTTCCGAGGCGGCCACTCTGGAGGAAAAGCTCACGGATGCGCTCTCGCAGCTCAAAGGAGCGTATGCTCTCATAGTGATGACGGAGACCAAGTTGATCGGCGTTTCCGACCCCTTTGGCTTCAGACCTCTCAGTATTGGAAGGCTCGGGTCGGGTCACTGCCTCGCATCTGAGACCTGCGCTTTTGACATAATAGGCGGCACGTATGTGAGGCCGGTGGAAGCCGGCGAGATGGTGGTGGTGGAGGGAGGGGGCATGAGGAATCTGGACGCTCTCGGAGGCACGAGAAAAGCGCACTGCATATTCGAACTGATCTATTTCTCTCGTCCGGACAGCATGGTGTTTTCCGAGAGCGTGGATAGGGTTAGACGGAATCTCGGTCGAACGCTTGCCGGAGAAGCACCCGCCGACGCCGATATTGTGATTGCCGTTCCGGACTCGAGTAACTCGGCGGCGCTGGGTTTTGCGGAGGGTTCCGGGCTTCCGTTTGAACTGGGACTCATCCGTAACCACTACGTCGGACGCACCTTCATAGATCCAATTCAGCACGTGAGAGATCAGGCCGTGAAGGCGAAGTTCAATCCCGTCAGGGAGATCCTCTCGGGGAAGAAGGTGGTCGTCGTGGACGACTCAATCGTGAGAGGCACGACGAGCAGAAAACTCATCCGTCTCATCCGTAACGCAGGCGCGAAGGCGGTCCATTTCAGGGTG
The DNA here is from genome assembly GCA_026388185.1 of Candidatus Eisenbacteria bacterium. Taxonomy (NCBI): domain Bacteria; phylum Candidatus Eiseniibacteriota; species Candidatus Eiseniibacteriota bacterium. The sequence continues at coordinate 456,431 of JAPLKG010000008.1, forward strand.
GGTTCTCCACCGATACAGAATCCGTGTTTCTATGGGATAGACACTCCGAGCAAGGGAGAGCTCATCGCGTCCAGTCACACCGTGGAAGAGATCGCTCAATTCCTGGGAGTGGACAGTCTCGCGTATCTATCCATGAGAGGCTTGAGGTCGTGTGTGAGAAGGCCCGACGATTTCTGCTACGCGTGCTTCAACGGTAGCTATCCCGTTCCGGTGGAGGCCCGAGGAGACAAACTGGCGCTCGAGAGGGACTCGGTGAGAACCCCTGGCGACGGCAGCCCGGCGGCCGAAGCTCGTGACAGCGGTTGTCCCCAGGAGACGCGTGGGGATGGCCTTTTGCCTTGACAGTGCGGGGCACAGTGATATTATCCTTCGGAAACACTTCGAGTTAGAAGGGTGGGCGCCCTCGCTCCTGCGCGAGCGATTGAGTCAGAGGGCTCGAGGATTTTCACCATTTCTGGAGGCACTTCCGTGACACACGGAGTCAACGCGGAACGAGTTGCCAAGCTGGAGCTTCTCAAAGAGAAGGGGATACGGCCTTATCCCTCGAGATTCCCGGTTACTCACGGATCCTCCGCCGTGCTGGACTCGTTTGAGGCCCTGGAGCGCGAGCAGAACCGTGTGTCGGTAGCCGGCAGGCTCATTGCGAAGAGGACGCACGGCAAGGCCAGCTTCGGGCACCTCCTGGACGGGGCAGGCAAGCTTCAGGTCTACTTCAGGGAAGACGTACTCGGCGCCGATGCCTACGAGCTTTTCTCTATGGTCGACGTCGGTGACATACTCGGTGTCACGGGCCCGGTATTCAAGACACGCACGGGTGAGATAACCGTGAAGGCAGAATCCATGGAGTTGCTCTGTAAGTCCCTCAGGCCTCTTCCCGAGAAGTGGCACGGGTTGAAGGACGTGGAGACGCGCTACAGGCAACGATATGTGGACCTCATCGTCAACACGGACGTGAGGAGGCTTTTCAAGGGACGTTCGAGAATCGTGGCCACAATCAGGAACTTTCTAGATGAGCGAGGCTTCGTCGAAGTGGAGACGCCGGTGCTTCAGCCTCTTTACGGCGGCGCCTTTGCCAGGCCCTTTGTGACGCACCACCAGGCGCTCGACATGAATCTCTATCTCAGAATAGCCGACGAGCTCTACCTGAAGAGGCTGGTGGTAGGCGGTCTTGAGAGAGTCTACGAGATCGGGAAGGATTTCCGGAACGAGGGAATCGACAGAACGCACAGTCCCGAGTTCACGCAGTTGGAGCTCTACCAGGCCTACGCCGACTATACGGACATGATGGATCTCCTCGAACAGATGGTCTGCAGGGTCGTCACGGAGCTCCACGGCGGACTCACGTGCACGTACGGAGAACATCAGTTGGATTTCTCGAGGCCCTGGAAGAAGATGAGCTATTTTGAGGCGCTGAAGGAACACCTGGGCGTGGACGTCCGGAACGTAACAGAGCAGGAACTGCGCGCGCTGTGTCTCAAGCTGGGCGTGGAGATCGACGGACACGCCCAAGACGCGACGCCCGGCGCACCCGCGCAAGCGTTTCAGGGCGCACCGCCGCAAGGACCTCGGAGCGGAACGCCCCTCACGACAATAGAGTTGATCGACGAGCTCTTCTCAGAAAAAGTGCAGCCGAACCTGATTCAGCCGACGCTTGTCTACGACTATCCGAAGGAAATATCGCCTCTGGCGAAGGAGAAGCCGGGCTCGCCGGGAATAGCCGAGAGGTTTGAACCCGTTGTCGCGGGAATCGAGCTCGGAAACGCTTTCTCCGAGCAGAACGACCCCTTGGAACAAGCGCGGCAGTTTGACGTGCAGGCCGAGTTGAGAGCCAAGGGGAACCAGGAGGCTCAGCCCAAGGACTCGGATTTCTTGAGAGCGCTCGAGTACGGTATGCCCCCCACCGGTGGGATGGGGGTGGGAATTGACAGGCTCACCATGATCCTCACGAACGCTCGCTCGATGAGGGAGGTGATCCTGTTCCCGCACCTCAGACCCGAAGCCCTGTTGGACGAGGACGACGGTGGTGGGACGGATCTGCCGACGGGGGGCACGACGGGACAGAAAGACGAACAGGGCGACCGGAGGGAGAAAGAGAATGAGGTTTGAGTTTTTTGTGGCCGGTCGCTATCTCAGGGCGAAGAGGCGGCTCAGCTTCATTTCCATAATCAGCGGTATCTCCGTCGGCGGGGTCTTGGTCGGCGTGGCGGCGCTCACGATTGTCCTCTCCGTGATGAATGGATTTGAGGACGAGGTTCAGAGGCGTATCGTGGGAACCAACGCCCACGTCATCGTGCTAAGTCATGACGAGAGGGGAGTCAAGGCGGACGACGAATTGCTGAAGCGTATCGAGGCGGTTCCCGGCGTGGTCGGCGCCGCTCCCTTTGTATACAGCAAGGGTATGATAAGCGCGGGCGGTTTCTCGGACGCCGTCGTGATCAAGGGAGTAAACCTGTCTCTCGAGAAACAGGTCACGGACGTGTATCGGAACATATCTCCTCCAATCGCATCCATCGATTCCCCGGACGGTACGAACGGGATCGTTCTAGGGCAATATCTTGCAAACTCTCTCGGAGTGTCCGCCGGCGACGACGTGATCTTGACCTCGCCTCTTCAAGGGCGTGTCACAATATTCGGCATGATTCCCAGGGTCAAGAAATTCAAGGTCGTGGGAATCTTCGCGTCCGGAATGTACGATTACGACTCCAGCCTGGGCTACATTTCGATACCTGCCGCTCAGAGTTTTCTGGGGCTCGGGGACTACGTGACGGGCGTCGAAATCAAGGTCGAGGACATGTACAAGGCTCCCCAGATTGCAGATTCTGTCATCAGGGGTCTGGGAGGTTTTCCGTTCACCGCAAGCAACTGGATAGAACTGAACAGGAACCTGTTTTCCTGGATGAAAATGGAGAAGGTCGTGATGTTTGTCATCCTGATGCTCATAGTCGCGGTGGCCGCCTTCAACATTATCAGCACCCTCATAATGGTGGTCATGGAAAAGCGAAGAGACATCGGAATACTCAAGTCAATGGGCGCAACCTCGAAGAGCGTCATGCGGATCTTCATTGCCGAGGGCGTGGCCGTCGGTTTGATCGGAACGGTTCTCGGGTGCCTCACTGGGTTTGTCGGATGCTACCTGCTTCAAAAATACAAGTTCATTACTCTGCCTGGTGATGTATACTTTATAGATAAATTACCGGTTAAGATGGAAGCCGGAGACTTCCTGATGGTTGCGCTCGCTGCCGTCGGAGTTTGCTTTGCCGCAACTCTCTACCCTTCCTGGAAAGCTTCCAGATTGGTTCCGGTCGAGGCAATCAGGTACGAATAGGAATGGTGCGATATACTTCTGAAATGCCGCACGTGCCCGAGCGGTTGTGCAAATCCCTTGGAATGTAACAGACGTATCCGGTGTTAAATGGAGGAGAAGTCGACATGACGGAGCCCATTCTGAGTGCGAAGGACGTGCACAAGGGCTTCAGAATGGGCCGGCACGTGCTGAGCGTGCTCAAGGGGGTGGATCTGGAGATAGCCGAAGGGCAGATTCTGGCACTCGTGGGAGCATCCGGTGTCGGCAAGAGCACTCTGCTTCACATTCTTGGCGCTCTTGACAGGCCCGACAGAGGCTCTGTAAGACTGGACTCGCAGGAGGTCTTCAGTATGGACGACGAGAGCCTCGCCGGTTTTCGCAATCACACGGTGGGCTTCGTGTTTCAGTTCCATCACCTCTTGCCCGAGTTCACCGCCCTCGAGAACGTCATGCTGCCGGCGCTCATTGCAGGAGAACCGGTCGAGCGTTGTAAGATCAGGGCCAGGAAGTTGCTCGAAGAAGTTCGTCTCATCGATAGGGAAGAGCACAAACCTGGCGAGCTTTCCGGAGGAGAGCAACAACGCACCGCGGTTGCCAGGGCACTGATGAATGATCCACGCATAGTCCTTGCGGACGAGCCGTCGGGGAATCTTGACAGGACGAGCGGGGACGAACTTCACGCCCTTCTTCGCGAACTCAGCCGGACTCGGAGACAGACGTTCGTGATAGCAACGCACAACGAGAAACTCGCCGAGGCGGCCGATAGAGTGGTGAAACTTGAAGAAGGGAAGGCGCACACGGTCCGCTAGAGCGGCCGAGAAGACGGGGGGACCCGGCCTTCCCGTGAAGCGTATTTGCAGAGGGACGCAGATTCGCTCTGTTTGAATGGAGGACTACGATGCAGTGCCAAATTTGCGGAAAGGCTCCGGCCTGCGTGCACTACACCGAGATCGTGAACGACAAGATGACGGAGCTTCACGTGTGCGAGAAGTGCGCTGAGGAAAGGGGCCTCCACGGCGTGCTGGGGAAGGACAAGCTGTCGATTTCCGGGCCTCTGGTATGGATGATGGACAGCATGACGTCCACGGAGGAAGACAAGCTGGGTAACGTGCAGTGCCCCGTGTGCGGCATGAGGTATTCTACTTTCAAGGAAACGGCCAGGCTCGGCTGCGCTTCGTGCTACGAGGCCTTTCATTCCCATCTTCGGCCCGTCTTGAGAAGGGTGCACGGGAGCACCAGACATTGTGGAAAGAGTCCCACCAGGGACAGCGCCAAGTACGCGCGCAGAAGAGAGATTCAAGAGCTCCAGGACGAGCTCGAAAAAGCAATTCAGCGCGAGGAGTTTGAACTCGCCGCAGAACTGAGAGACAAGATCAAAAAGATGGAGACTTCGTTCAGCAGGAGACGCAAGGGTACTCCGAAGCCTTGACGGCAAATGCAGCCCCCGCCTCCGCGGGAAGCGGCGGGCAGGAGACCGGAGGGCGTCGCGAACACAGTGGTGACTTGGTCCGGAGGTAGACGTGGCTTCTTTTCAGGAAATGGTCAGGCGACCGGGTAGCTGGCTTGATGGAAGCGGTCCTCACGCCGACAAGATTCTGAGCACGCGGCTCAGGCTTGCAAGAAATCTGAGGAGCGTTCCGTTCCCGGGCAGAGCCAGGCCGGAGCAACTTTCTCAGGTGCTTCCGTCGGTCGTGGCCGCGGCCAAGAAGAGCCCTTCGTTTTCTGAGCTCACGGTCTTGAGGTCTTCCGAGATGACGAAAGCAGACAAGCAGTTTCTTGTCGAAAGGCATCTTATAAGCCATGACTTCGCGGAGGACTCGAAAGTCGGGGCTCTGATAATAGGTGCAGACGAAAGCAGCAGCGTCATGGTCAACGAAGAGGATCATCTGCGGATCCAGGTGTTGTGCTCCGGGCTTCAGTTGGGCGGGGCCCTCAAGTCGGCCGACAAGATTGACGAGGAGTTGGACGCGTCCCTCGAATACGCCTTTTCGGATGAGCTAGGCTATCTGACTTCTTGTCCCACTAACGTCGGGACCGGAATGCGCGCCTCGGTTCTGATTCATTTTCCGTCACTCGTTCTCACGAGACAGATTTCGAAGGTTCTACAGGGCATCACTCAAGTGGGGCTCGCCGTGAGGGGTTTCTACGGTGAGGGAAGCGAGATCATGGGGAACTTCTTTCAGATCTCCAACCAGACGACGCTTGGTCTCACCGAAAAGGAAACCATCATGAGTCTCGAGCGAGTCACAAATCAAATCATGGAGTACGAGACAAAGGCCATGGACGTTCTTCTCAAGGACGCCAAGGCGCAGATAGAGGATAAAGTCTGGAGGGCTTACGGAACTCTGAAGCACTGCAAGATCCTTACGTCGCGCGAGTTGATCTCTCTGGTTTCCGCCGTGAGATTCGGCGTCTCTCTCGGTCTGACCGGACTGTGCGATATCGCCGCGGTCAACGAGCTTCTCATTCTCACGCAACCAGCGCACATCCAAAAACTGGCAGGGAGGGAGATGGCCGCCGCAGAGAGAAACGTCATGCGCGCCGAGATGGTTCACGAGAGATTGAAGGCGAAGCAATAGTCCGGTCTGACTTGACCCGATTTCGTCCAGTCTGCTTTGTTCGGAAGGCTTTGGTTCTTGTTTCCAGAAACGAGGTGGATCTCTGATGCAGGACAAATTCACTGAGAGAGTGCGAAAGGTGATGTACTTGGCGCGGGAAGAGGCGGCAAGACTTCACCACGATTACATAGGGACGGAGCATCTGCTGCTGGGGATTCTCCGCGAGGGAGAAGGAATCGCCGCGACGGTGCTCAACAACCTGGGACTTGACCTCGACGCCATCAGACAGGCCGTTGAAAGCATGGTTTCTGCCAGCGGCGGGACGATGACAATCGGCGAGATCCCCTTTACTCCAAGAGCCAAGCGCGTGCTCGAGCTCTCGGTGGACGAAGCCAGGCAATTGGGCCACAACTACGTGGGCACGGAGCACCTGCTCCTCGGCCTGATAAGGGAAGGGGAGGGTGTCGCGGCGAGGGTTCTTCTTGAGTTGGGGGTCGACAGAAAGAAAGTCCGTGACGAGACCTTGCGCCTCCTCGGTGGGTCAGCTCCGACCGGCCAGGCGAAGGAGGAAGAGAAGACCGAAACGCCTGCCCTGAACCAGTTCAGTCGTGACCTCACTCAGCTTGCGAGAGAAGCGAAGCTGGATCCCGTCATCGGCCGCGAGAAGGAAATCGAGAGAGTCGTGCAGGTACTCAGTCGCAGGAAGAAAAACAATCCCGTCCTGATCGGCGAACCCGGTGTCGGGAAGACGGCCATCGTCGAGGGACTTGCTCAGAGGATCGTCGAGAACAAAGTGCCGGAGACGCTCCGCAACAGGAGACTTGTGATCATAGACCTGGCGTCCGTGGTCGCAGGCACCAAGTATCGAGGGCAATTCGAGGAGCGCCTCAAGGCCGTCATGAACGAGATACGTGATTCCAAGGACACCATCTGTTTCCTCGATGAACTGCACACCATAGTGGGCGCGGGCGGCGCCGAAGGAGCGATAGACGCATCCAACATGCTCAAGCCTGCCCTCGCGAGGGGCGAGATACAGTGTATCGGCGCGACCACGCTCGACGAGTACAGAAAGCACATCGAGAAAGACGGAGCGCTGGAGCGCAGGTTCCAGCCGATAATGGTTGACCCGCCCTCGGTCGAACTGACGATTCGGATTCTCAACGGACTCCGCGACAAGTACGAGGCGCACCACGGCGTGAAGTTCACCGACGACGCGGTGGTCGCCGCCGTGGAGCTGTCTGACAGATACATCGCCGACCGCTTTCTTCCTGACAAGGCGATAGACGTCATCGACGAGTCTGGAGCCAGGGCGAGGCTCTCCGTCTCGACGATTCCGAACGAATTGAGGGAGATCGAAAAGAAGATAGAGGAGGCCGCGAAGGAGAAGGAAGCAGCGATCCTGGCTCAGGAATTCGAGAAGGCCGCCCGACTTCGCGACAAGGAACGAGAGTTGAGACGAGAGATCAAGGACATGAAGAAGGACTGGAGCGAATCGAGATCAGAGCGAGCGACCACAGTGGAGGCGGACGACATCGCCGAGGTGATTTCGAAGATGACGGGAATACCTGTGGCGAAACTCGAGGAGAAGGAGTCCGAGAAGCTCTTGCGCATGGAAGATGAGCTGAGGAAATCGATAGTGGGTCAGGATGAGGCGGTCAGGGCCATCGCAAAGGCCGTCCGGCGAAACAGGGCCGGCCTGAGAGATCCCAGGCGTCCGATAGGCTCTTTTATATTTCTAGGACCCACCGGAGTTGGGAAGACAGAGCTCGCGCGCGTGTTGGCCAAGTTTCTTTTCGACGACGAGGACGCGTTGATCCGAATCGACATGTCGGAGTTCATGGAGAAGTTCAACGTCTCCAGGCTCGTCGGGGCTCCTCCGGGTTACGTGGGATACGAAGAAGGAGGGCAGCTTACCGAGAAGGTGAGACGCAAACCCTACTCCGTGGTCCTGCTGGACGAGATTGAGAAGGCGCACCCCGACGTGTTCAACATACTACTCCAGGTGCTGGATGATGGGCAGTTGACCGACAGCATGCGGAGGAAAGTGAACTTCAAGAACACAGTTATGATAATGACTTCGAACCTTGGGGCCAGGCAGATCAGGGGCACGGGTACCCTCGGTTTTCAGAAGGCCGACGAGGCAAGCACACACGACAGGATGAGAACCGTGGTGCTTGACGAAGTGAAGAAGACTTTCAACCCGGAGTTCCTCAATCGAGTAGATGAAATCGTCGTTTTTAGGGCTCTCGACGTGGAAGACATGCACAAGATAATCATGATCTTGCTCGATCAGGTTGAGGCCAGACTCAAGAGAAGGAACATTCGGCTCAAGTTCACGCCCGAGGCCCTGGAGTTGCTCATCGAAAAGGGTTTTGATCCCTCGCTGGGCGCGCGTCCGCTGAGGAGAACCATCCAGCGCTTCGTCGAGGACCCCCTTGCGGAACTCGTCTTGAGGGGAGCCCTACGTGAAGGGGTCGAGACGGAAGTGGGTAGAAAGGGAGACGAGATTTTTTTCAGGGAGTATGAGGGATGAAGAAGACCTGCCTGGCGCTGCTTGTTGTGTTCTTCTTTCTCTGTGTTCTTGGCGCACCCGCGTCCGGCCAGCTCACGTCCGGGCAATTCGTGCCCGACCAGCTCGCGTCCGGTGCGGGAGAAGTGAAGGTCCCGCCGATTTTGGAAATAAGACTGTCCGGGCTTGACCAAGTGGACTCGAGCGTGGTCCTCAACAGCTTCGGCATTGCGCCGGGAGCTGTTTTCAATTTTGAGATTGTCCGAAAGGGAGTGCGAAGCCTCTATTCTCTTGGCTATTTCGCAGACATCTGGGTCGAGGCAGAGCAGACGGCTGCAGGAATTGTGCTCACGCTCGTGCTGACTGAGAATCCCAGGGTCGTGGGCATAGAGCTTGAGGGAGTCAAGGGTATTGACGAGAAAACCCTCAAAGAGAAGCTCACACTGAAGGAGAATGATTTCCTTAACCAGCGCGCAATCTCCGCGCAGAAGGATACCATCGTCACCGCATATCAGGACGAGGGGTATCCGATGGCCACCGTGTCCGCCGTCACCACGCAGGAGAAGGAGAAGGGGAGGGTTGTCGTCACTTTCGGGGTGGACGAGGGCAAGAAGGTCAGGGTGAAGCGCGTTGACTTTAGCGGCAATCGATCCATAGGGTCCGTGAAGCTGAGAAAGCAAATGGACACGAAGATCAAGTCCTGGTGGAGAGGGGGCAAGTTTAAGCAAGAGACTTTGGACAGGGATCTTGAGCAGATTGTGAAGTACTATCAAAGCCAGGGCTTCCGTGACGCAAAAATCCTCGACCATCAGCTCAGTTACAGCAAGGACAAGAGGGACCTGGTCATCGGAATAGGCATTGAAGAAGGGCCGCCATACCTGGTCGGGAATACGGAGTGGAGCGGGAACAGTGTGGTGAGCACGGAGGACCTGAAAAGACTGCCCACGTACAAGAACGGTGACCGCTACGACATTGAGAAGATCGAAAAGACACTGTCAGACGTTTACTCCGTCTACGCAGAGCACGGCTACATCTTTGTGAACGTGGACAAGCAGGAGAGTGTCGATGGCGCCGCGGTCAACATACGTTTTTCGATTGAGGAGAACGAGCCTTCCTTTGTCAGACACGTCCTCGTCGAAGGAAACGACAGGACCAAAGAGAAGGTGATAAGGAGGGAGTTGACTGTCAAGCCGGGGCAGCCGTTCAAGAGATCGGTTCTCATGAGAAGCCAGCGCGACGTATACTCCCTCGGTTACTTCGAAGACGTGATCGTGGACTACCAGGTGAATCAGCCTCCCGACATAGACCTGATCTTCAAGATCAAGGAAAAGCAGACGGGGACAGCCACCGCAGGTGTCGGCTTCACGAGCGATGCCGGCCTGACGGGATATGTAGAGCTTGGTCACAACAATCTCTTCGGTAACGGCCAGAGCGTCACGCTGCACCTTGAAAAAGGTGCGAAGCGCACGAATCTCAACTTGAGTTTTACCGAACCCTGGTTCAGGGACACGCACACGAGCCTTGGCGCAGACATCTATAATCTCCAAACCAACCGGGACCTCTACGACGAATATAGAAAGGGCTGCGGGGTGCGCGTTGGGAGGCCGATCCCCTGGATCGATTACTCGGCGGGCTACGTCTCGTATACACTCGAAGACATCACCCTCGATGATTTCTCGAGCAGTTACACCGGTGACCTGGACGAGGTCGACTGGCCTCAGCGCACCAGCATGATAGAGACGGCGTTTATCAGGAACAGTACGGACAGTCCCTTCTATCCTTCGAAGGGTTCGAAATTCACGCTCAATTCGGAATTTACGGGTGGACCGCTCGGCGGTGATCAGGACTTCCACAAGCATACGATAGACTTGAAATGGTATCACAAGGTCTATTGGAAGACAGCGCTTCTCGTGCGTCCGCGTCTCGGCGTGATGGATTCTTACAGGCGCAGTCAGAAGGTGCCTTCGTACGACAGATTCAGGCTCGGCGGCACGACCGTGGACTTCCTGCGCGGGTACTCCGACTACGAAGTCGTTCCGGACAAGAATGTGAGGTACGTGGACGGGACGATCGTGAGATGGCCTGGAGGTCGGTTGATGAGCGCGCTTACGCTCGAATACCAGTTCCCGGTGGCGGACCCGTTGCACGCCCTATTCTTCCTGGACGTCGGCGCCACATGGAACAACGAGAAGGAAATAGATTTCTCGGGGTTCAAGAAGGGCGCGGGATTCGGCGTGAGGATCGACATTCCGATGCTGGGCCAGGTAGGCTTCGACTATGGTTACGGCTTCGATCGGATAGGAGGGGGTAAGTGGGAGCCCCACTTTATCATGGGTAGGCTTTTCTAGAGAACGGTATCGTTCCACTGTTTACGACTGAAAAGAGGTGAATTCTCGATGCGAACGGCGACCAGTCTCGTTCTCGTTGGCGTCTTTTTTTTGTGTCTTGTCTCGGCCGGAGTCGCTCTCGGAGCCGACTTGAAGGTTGGTTTCATTGACTCGGAACGAATCTTTGCGGAATTCAAGGGAGTTCAGGAGGCACAGACGCAATTCGATCGGGAGATCCAGACTTGGAAGGCGCAGGCGACCCAGATGAAGGGCGAGAACGACAAGTTGAGAGGAGAGATTGACTCTCAAAAACTGATGTTGAGTGAGGCCAAACTCCAGGAGAAGGAGACCGAACTGCAGGGAAAGGTTCGGGCGTACGAAGAATTCGTTCAACGAATCTGGGGACCCAACGGAGAATTGGAGCAGAAAAACGAACAGTTGACCAAGCCTATCGTTGCGAAGATCAGGACCGTCGTTGACAAGATAGGCATGGACGAGAACTTCTCTTTCATTCTGGATGCTGCTGACGGCAACATCGTTTTCGGCAGCAAGGCCCTGGATCTCACTGACAGAGTTCTTGAAGAGCTGGGCAAAATGGAATAGTATTCTTTGACTGTGGCGGCCCCGTATGCGTAAAACGTAAAGGGAAGAAAATGCGTCTGGACAAGCTCGCAGAGCTTCTGAATGGAGTGGCTGTTGGCGACGGTTCCGTAGAGATTACCGGCGTCGCGGGAATCAAGGAAGCGAAGGAAGGCGACATCACCTTCCTGGTCAATCCTAAGTACGAATCCTACGTGGCCACCACGGAGGCCTCGGCCGTGATCGTGGCAAACGGCCACAAGGAGATTTCCAAGCCGATCATTCAGATTGAAAACCCATATCTGGCCTTTCTGAAGGCCGTGCGTCTGTTCAGAACCGACACGCAGAAGGTCGCTTGGGGCGTCCATTCGACCGCCGTGATCGGTAAGAACGTGAAGCTGGGCCAGCGGATTTCGATCGGACCGTTTGTCGTTATCGACGACGATGCCGAACTGGGCGACGACGTCGTCGTGATGGCTCTGACGTATGTCGGGGCTCGATGCAAGCTAGGCAAGGGGACCTTCGTGTATCCCAACGTCACTCTTCGCGAAGACATCGCCGTCGGGGAAAGAGTAATCATTCACAGCGGGGCGGTGGTCGGAAGCGACGGCTTTGGTTTCGCCCGGGAGGGCGAGGCTTACCACAAGATTCCGCAAGTCGGTAACGTAGAAGTAGGCGACGACGTGGAGATCGGAGCCAACGTGACGATCGACAGAGCCACGACGGGCACTACCTCGATTGGGCGAGGCACCAAGATCGACAATCTGGTGCAGATAGCGCACAACGTCGTGATTGGAGAAAACTGCATCATAGTCGCGCAAGTCGGAATATCCGGCAGCACGGAAATAGGGAAAGGTGTGACACTCGCGGGCCAGGTTGGAATAGTGGGGCACATAAAGATAGGCGACAACGCAATGGTGGGCTCTCAGGCAGGTGTTACCAAGTCTGTTCCGGCAGGAGCAAGGGTGAGCGGTTATCCGGCTGCACCTCACGACACTGCAAAGCGGTTGCATGCGAGCCTGAAGAGACTTCCTCAGCTCATGAAGCAATTCAAGGAGCTTGAGAGGCGGGTCGACGACTTGGAGAAGGAGGGGGAGGATGCTGAAACAGCAAACGACGATTAAACACTCCGTCCGGTACGAGGGCATAGGACTTCACACGGGGAGGAAGTCCGTGGCCGTGTTCAAACCGGCCCCCGTGGGGCACGGCATCAGGTTTGTGAGGGTGGACGTTCCCGGACGGCCGGAGATAGTCGTGAGCCCAAAGAACGCCAAGTACGACCACATAGCGGGCAGGAGAACAATACTCACGGACGGGACCGTCGAGGTGCACACGGTAGAGCACATCCTCGCGACGCTGGCCGGCCTCGGGATTGACAACGTGGTCATCGAGTTGGATTCCGTTGAGGCTGCCGAGGCCTCGGACGGAAGCGCCGCTCCGTTTGTGGAACTCCTGCGAGGCGCGGGACTGGTCAAGCAGAGTGCGCCGAAGAGATATTTCAGGATAACGAGGCCGATCTCGTTCAACGAAGAGGGTGTCGAGATCGTTGCTGTTCCCCACAACGGCCTCAAGATAAGTTTCACGATCGAATACGAGAATCCCTGGGTGGGAACTCAGTATGCCTCCTTCGAAGTGGACGAGCAGACGTTTGCCAGTCAAATCGCTCCCGCCAGAACTTTCGTGCTCTTCAAGGACGTGGACGGTCTGAGAGAAAGGGGCATGATAAAGGGAGGAAATCCCGAGAACGCCATCGTGGTTGAGGACGACGGCATAATGAACGACGTTCCGTTGCGCTTCAAGGACGAGTTTGTGCGTCACAAAATCCTTGATTTTCTCGGAGACCTGTTCTTGGTCGGGCTCCCCCTGCTGGGTCACTTCATTGCGGTCAGGTCCGGTCACGCGAGTAACGTGAAGTTCGTCAAGAAACTGAGCGCGGAACTGAGGTCCGACGGGTTTCTTCGCGCCCAGACCACGGAGGCGGGCAAGGGCTATCTGGACATCAATGCGATCCTTCAGATAATGCCGCACAGATATCCGTTCATGCTCGTCGACAGAATCCTCGAGTTGGAAGACAGGAAGCGAGTCGTCGGCATTAAGAACGTCACGATGAACGAACCCTTTTTTGCGGGGCACTTCCCGAATCACCCCATCATGCCGGCCGTTCTGATCATAGAAGCAATGGCCCAGGTGGGCGGCGTGCTCCTCCTGAGCACCGTCGATAATCCTGAAGAGAAGCTTGTCTACTTCATGGCAATCGACAACGCGAAGTTCAGAAAACCAGTCATGCCGGGGGACCAGCTAAGATTCGAACTCGAGCTGGTGAGACTCAGAAACAGGATCTGCAAGATGAGCGGGAAAGCCTTCGTCGACGGAGAGCTTGTCGCAGAAGCTGACCTTCTCTCCACGATAGTTGACCGGTAGGGCCCGCGCTAGCGAGAAAACGTTATGCCTCAGGTTCATCCCACCGCGTTGGTAGATTCGAGGGCCAGACTTGCGGAAGACGTTGTCGTCGGCCCACATTGCATAATCTCGGACGAGGTCGTTATAGGTTCCGGCACGGTCTTGGGAAGCAACGTGGTGATAGAGGGGTTCACCAGGGTCGGCAGGAACTGTCGAATTCTACATTTCGCCGTCTTGGGCGGCCCGCCTCAAGACCTCAAATACAAGGGTGCACGCAGCCTTGTGGAGATAGGCGACTCATGCACCATAAGAGAATTCGTGACCATAAACAGAGCCACGGGTGAGGGAGAGAAGACGGTAGTCGGCAACAATAATCTGCTCATGGCCTACGTACACCTGGCTCACAATTGCGTAATCGGCGACAATGTAGTGCTTGCAAACGCGGTGAACCTTGCCGGGCATGTGAGGATCGACGACTACGCGGCAATTGGAGGGATGACCCCCATCCACCAATTCGTAAGGATCGGCCGCCATGCCTTCGTAGGGGGAGGCTCCAGGGTTCCAAAAGATGTGCCCCCGTTCATCAGGGCCGCGGGGAACCCGCTGAGGGTGGTCGGACTTAACTCGGTCGGGCTCCAAAGAAGGGAGTTTCCGGCCGACGTTCGGCTCGAGTTGAAAAGGCTGTATCGGCTCTTCTATCGTTCGAACCTGAACGTGAGTCAAGCGATCGCCAAGAGCAAGGCAGAATTGCGCGACATCCCCGAGGTGAGGGAGTTCTTGAACTTCGTAGAACAGTCCGAGAGGGGAATCTCCGGCTGAGGAGAAACACTCCACGAGACCCCGGAACCTCTCTGTCGCTGAGAATGTGATGCCAGCCGAGAAGGGCCTTTGGTGCTTCACGGACGCGCCATTGGCCTTTTGTTCCAACCGACACTCGCTCGAGCTTGAAGAGGACCGAGAAACATGAACGAAAGAGCGCGCCTGAGAGTCGGAGTAGTGGGGGTGGGACACCTTGGTAAGGAGCACGCCCGCGTAATGGCTTCTTTGCCCGGCGCCGAACTGGTCGGCGTGTACGACACCAGGCTCGACGTCGGACGCAAGGTGGCAAACGAACTCGGCACACGGGCGCTCGATTCGCTTGACCAGTTGCTCTCTTGTGTCGAGGCCGTCAGCGTCGCCGTTCCCACGACTGCGCATTTCGAGGTTGCCTCGGCGTGCATAGCACGCGGGATCCACGTCATGGTCGAGAAGCCACTCGCGGCGACGATCGAAGAAGCGCGCGCGTTGGTGGATGCCTCTCGGACTCACTCGGTAATCGTGCAGACCGGTCACATCGAGAGATTCAACCCCATAGTCCGGGCCGCCCTCTCCGTCGTCAAAGAGCCAAGATTCATCGAAAGCCACAGACTCTCGTCGTTCGTAGGTCGCAGCACCGACGTGGACGTGGTCCTGGATCTCATGATACACGACATCGATCTTGCACTGGCCACCGTTCAAAGCGAGATTCGATCGGTGGAGGCCACCGGCGTACCGATTCTCTCCCCGAACGTGGACATAGCAAATGCCAGACTCCTTTTCGCGAACGGCGCGGTGGCAAACCTGACCGCCAGCAGAGTGTCGAAGGAGAGGGTTCGTAAGATACGATTCTTTGCGAGAGACTCCTACGTCTCCGTGGATTGTCTTGCGGGAAAGGCCGAGCTGTACAAGAAGGGCTTCGAGGCGAAGCGCGCCGGCGAAGAGCTGCCGTGGGAAGAAAGCCAGATAGCGCCGGGCATCGTCAGGCGCACGATTGTTGTGAGCGGGCAGGAGCCTCTGAGGCTCGAACTGGAGCACTTTGTAAAGTGTGTGTTGCACGGCGAGAGGCCGGCAGTTGACGGGGTGGCGGGCTTGAAAGCAATGGAGGCCGCTCTCAAGGTCAGCGAGAAGATAGCCGAGGGAATCGAGAGGTATCGCTTGCCGTCCGAGCGTCAGGAGTAGCGAGAGCGTTGAGAGAATCCAAGATCCTAATCGTGGCGGGAGACGTCTCGGGAGATCTTCATGCCTCGCGTCTGATTCAAGCGCTGAGGAAAGCGGCGCCGAACGTCCGGGTCTTCGCGGCGGGCGGCCCGATGATGCGTGCCGCGGGCGCCAACATGGTGGCGTCCCTCGAAGGGCTCAGTGTCATGGGGTTCACTGAAGTCCTCTCGAAATTGCCCGCCTTCTACAGCCTGATGCAACAGTTGAAGCGATTTATGCAACACGAGCAACCTCAGTTGGTTATAGCGATTGATTTTCCGGGTTTCAATCTCAGGCTCTGCAAAGAAGCGAAGAAGTTGGGGATTTCTGTGTTGTACTACATCGCACCGCAGATATGGGCCTGGGGCAAGAACAGGATCAATCTGATGGCCAAGGTCGTGGACAAGGTGGCCGTCGTGTTTCCCTTTGAGTTGGACATCTACAGGAAACGCGGGCTTGACGCTTCGTTCGTGGGGCATCCGCTCTTGGAAGCGGTTTCGGTCGGAGGAGACAAGGGGGTCGTGAGACGGAGGTTGGGTCTCCCGACCGGCTTGCCGCTGGTGGCGCTTCTACCGGGGAGCAGGATTCATGAAGTGCGGCGGCTTCTGCCGCGGATGCTTGAGTCGGCGGATCTTCTGGCACAGAGAACAAGAATCACACTGGCAGTAGGCGCGGCGAGTAGCGTTCCGGGAAGCGAGTTCGAAAGGATGACGAGAGGGTTCCGGCTGCCTGTGCGCGTTCTGCGGGGAGTCACTTCAGAGCTTCTTTACGTCTCTGACGTTGCGGTCGTTGCCTCCGGTTCGGCCACCCTGGAGGCCGCCATCGTCGGAACTCCGATGGTGATTCTGTATGGTGTTTCTCCGGTGTCGTGGTTCATCGCGCGGAAGCTAGTGGCGCTTGACTACGTGGGCATGGTAAACATTGTTGCGGGCCGGAAGATTGTTTCTGAATATCTCCAGAACGAGATCGAGCCGGGAAAAATCTCGACTGAGCTTCACGAGCTAATCTTCAACGAGCGGAAACGCTCTGACTTGATCGCTCGACTTGCGTCGGTCAGAGACTCACTGGGGGGTTCTGGCGCCTCTGAAAAGGTGGCAGCGATCGCCCTCGGCATGTTGCCCGGATAGAGGAAGTCATGTCGTGTGGGCGAGGCCGCCTGATCTGCTCACCGGGCATTCTCGTACTGGATGAAGTATCGCGGTGGGAAAGCTCTCCTTCATAGACCGGTTCGCAGCCACGTTGGTAGGTGCGGTTGGGTACTTGATCATAGCGCTGGTATGGCGCACGTTGCGAATCGAGCAAATTGATACCGGCGACATCGAGCGATGCCCTGGAGAGACGAAGAGACGGATATTTGTGTTCTGGCACGGAGAGCTTCTGACCCTGGCATACGCTCACAGGAACGCGGGAATATGTGTCCTGGTGAGCCGGCACAGAGACGGCGAATCCATTGCGAAGGCTCTCCAGCGGCTTGGATTTCGTGTGGTTCGAGGCTCCTCCACCGGTGGGGGTCTCGAAGGGCTTTTCGAGATGTGTACGAGTGTGAGGGAGGGGCGGGATCTTGCCATCGCGCCTGACGGACCCAGGGGGCCCAGGCACATGGTCCAGCCCGGGGTTCTCTACCTTGCACAGCGCGCGGGGGTCGTCGTCGTTCCTACGGCCTGTGCGACAGCGCGTCGGATAGTGCTAAATACTTGGGACAGATTCGAGATCCCTCTGCCGTTCTCCAGAGTGGTCGTTGCTCACGGCCGACCTCTGGAGGTTCCTCGCGACCTGGGCGTTTCGGCCACGGAGGAGCACACGCGACGGTTGGAGGAAGCTCTTGCGAAAGTGGGTGAGGAAGCCCGGACCCGCGTGCTGTCAACGGGGCGAGGAAGAGTCTCGAGGTCCCGAGCAAAGAGGCCGAGTTGAAGTTGCCCAGAATTCCCCTCGTCATACGGCTCTATGGCTTGGCGGTGAGTCTTATGTTTGTGATTGGCTCGCCCGTCTGGCTTGCCGGGCTGATCGCACGCCCGGAACGTTGGCGAAACAGGATAGGGTTTCTGCCCGGCGTCCCTGCGAGGGATTCTCGTGTCAGAGCCAGAGTGTGGGTTCATGCTTCTTCCGTGGGAGAAGTCAAGGCCGCGACCAGACTCGTCAGAGAGATGTCGAGTAGACTGGGTGTGGAGGTGGTCTTTTCCACAATGACTGCCGCGGGGCTTTCCGTCGCGAAGGCGGAGTTGTCTGAGCCGGTCTGTTTCTTTTACGTTCCTATCGACGTCCCGTTCATTCAGCGAAGAGCGGGCAGGCGGATCAAGGCCGACGTTCTGCTCCTGGTTGAGACCGAGCTCTGGCCCTCTCTCATTCTCGAGGCCAAGGCCAGAGGGACAAGAGTTGCCGTGGTGAACGGAAGGATCAGCGCAAGGGGATTCGATAGATACAAGAGGTTCGGGTGGCTTTTTGCGCCGACCTTGCGCCTTCTTGACGCAGTGGTCGCGCAAAGCGAGGTGCATGCCGGGCGCTACGAGGAACTCGGAGTGCCCGCCGAGAGAGTGATGATCGGTGGCAACACAAAACAGGATTTGCAGATTGCTCTCGCCGAAGGAATCGGTCTCAGGGAGAGAGTCGGCTGGTCCTCATCCGACGTCGTCCTGGCGGCGGGGAGCACGAGGCCTGAAGAGGAGAAGATAATCTGCGAGGGTTTCGTTCGTGCAAGAGCTTCTTCCCGGGCGTTGAGACTTGTGCTGGCTCCCAGGCACCTGAGACGCGCGGCGGGCGTGGTAAAGATCGTCTCCTCATTCAATCTTAGGGCAGCGAGGTGGAGTGAGCTCAATGCCGGGGCTCTGTCCGGCGCAATACTGGGCGGCGGTCCGGTTCAGTCTGCGCAGGTCGATGTCTTGGTGTTGGACACGATAGGGGAACTGGTGGCCGCGTATCAGGAGTCGGACGTTGCCTTCATCGGCGGTACGCTGTCCGGGCACGGCGGGCACAACGTGCTGGAGCCTGCCGCGGCAGGGTTGCCCATAATTGCGGGACCGTCGAGAGAGAATATTCATGACGATTGTGATGCTCTTGCGAGAAGGGGAGCCCTTCTGAGCGTCGACTGTGCGCGTGACGTTTCAGAGACGCTCACGGTGCTTGCAGCCTCGCGAGACGAAAGACTGCGGCGCGGGAAGGAAGCCCTGGCTTTTTACGATTCGAGACCTGTGGCCTCGCTCCTCACTTTGGAGTATCTGCGAAAGGCGTGCCTGCTGTGAGAGATTCTCTGCAAGGGATTATGCAATACATTGAACAACACGAGCGTCACGCCTGGTTGAGGGTTGCGGCTTCTCCACTTCTTGCGCTTTCGTGGGTGTACGAAGTCGGACTCAATCTGAGATGGATTCTCCAGGAATTGAGGAACAAGGCGAGCGTCCCTTGCCCGGTCGTGTCTGTAGGAAACATGACAGTGGGGGGTACCGGCAAGACCCCCACCGTGGCCTGGGTCGCCGAGTTCTTGGTTCGAAACGGAATCAGGATCGCGATCGTGAGTCACGGATATGGCGGAGGCGGACGCTTCGTCTTGTTGAGGGATCAGGTGCCGCGCGCCGACATCGCCGCCATGGCGGGAGACGAAGCGGTGCTGCTCTCGCACACGTTGCCGGGCGTGCCGGTTGCTTCCGGGAGAAGAAAAGCGAGGGTGCTCTTGAGAGCTTGGAGACGACTCAGGCCGGACGTGATTGTTATTGACGACGGCTTTCAGTCCATCTCGATCCGAAGAGATCTCGACGTGGTTGCCGTGGACGCCACAAACCCCTGGGGCAGCGGACATCTTCTTCCCAGGGGGCGCCTCAGGGAGAAGAGGGAGAATCTTTCGCGAGCCGACGTGGTCGTTCTGACCCGGTGTAATCAGTGCGGTGATTTCTCGCTGCTTGTTGAAGAGATCAAGACACTGACCGATGCTCCGATCGTCAAGGCCGATCACGTCGTCAGGGGAGTGCGGAAGCTTGATACCGATGCGCAGGCCGAACCCAAGGTCTTGGCCGGCGCCGGCGTTTACGCTTTCTCGGCCATTGCCAATCCCGCTTCCTTTGAGCGAACACTGCAGGACGCAGGCGCTTCCCTGGTAGGCGTCAGGAGATTTTCCGATCACCATTTCTTCTCCGCAGAGGACTTGGCGGAAGTTGAGAGCGAGGCAGTGTTCGCGAGGGCCAAGTTCCTGGTCACCACTGAGAAGGACGCGATGAGGCTGCCTTCAGCGTGGACTCTGAATCGCGGCATCCCACTCCTGGCGGTGGGGATTTCGCTCAGCGTCACCGAAGGAAGGGAGATTCTCGAGAGTCTCCTCCTCGGCTTGTTCTCAAGGCGCGCCAATTGAATTGAAGTATTGCGCGGGCGGTCATATAGTGGGAAGTGAGACGGCCCCTTGCGCGAGTCGAGTGCGTGACGATTTAGGCGGCGAGAGACACAGCTCTGTGCCCGGCATCGCGGGACGAGAGCGACCTGATGAGAAGAAATCATGGCGACAACGACTAAGAGAAGCGACTTTCTCGTTCTAGGCAGCGGGATAGCCGGGCTGAGTTTCGCTCTGAAAGTGGCTGACAGAGGCACCGTGACCATCGTCACGAAAAAGGAGAACTATGAGTCCAACACCAACTACGCTCAAGGTGGCATGGCGTGTGTGCTCTCTGACGATGACAGCTTTGATCTCCACGTGAAGGACACACTGCGTTGTGGCGTCGGTCTGAGCAAGAGGGAGGCCGTGGAACTACTGGCCAGTGAAGGCCCGAGACTTGTGAGGGAGCTGCTTGAACTCGGCGTCAAGTTCTCCACGGACGAACGAGTGCCGTGGGGGCTGGCGTTGGGCATGGAGGGAGGTCACTCGCGGCGGAGGATAGTACACTCCAACGACCTCACGGGACGCGAGATCGAGAGGGCCCTGCTTGCGGCCGTACTTCGACACCCCGGAATCACTCTGATCGAACATTGCATCGGCGTGGAGCTCATAACTGAAGAATCGCGGCTGCCCGGCGGGAAGGGAAAGGCACCCGTCTGTTGGGGAGCTCGCGTTCTGAACACGCAGAGCGGCAAGTTCGCGTCTCTCACCGCGAGTCACACCCTGCTTGCGACCGGTGGTTGCGGAAAGGTTTATCTTTACACGTCCAATCCTGACATCGCGACGGGCGACGGGCTGGCCATGGCCTATCGGGCAGGGGCGGCCGTCGCCAATCTCGAATTCGTGCAATTTCACCCGACGTGTTTGTTTCACCCCGAGGCCAAGTCGTTTCTCATCTCGGAGGCCGTGCGCGGTGAAGGCGCCGTCGTCACGACCACGGACGGAAAGCCGTTTCTGGAGAGATACCACGAGCTTGGCAACCTCGCGCCACGCGATGTCGTTGCCAGGGCGATAGACAGAGAGATGAAACTCAGGGGGGACCAGCACGTCTTCTTGGACATGAGGCCGATCGGAAAGGAGAGAATCCCCGAGCGTTTCCCTCACATTTATTCGAAACTCAAATCGTTGGGAATGGATCCCACCGAGGAACCCATTCCCGTCGTGCCTGCCGCCCACTACATGTGCGGCGGGGTGGTCACAGACCTGTCGGGGAGAACGACGGTAGGGAGGCTCTATGCGTGCGGAGAGGTAGCGTGCACGGGCGTTCACGGAGCCAACAGGCTGGCCAGCAACTCGCTTCCCGAGGCGTTGGTCTTCGCCGAAAGGGCGGCTCAATCGGCGCTTGCGCGCGCCTCCGCAGTGCCGCCCGAGGTACCTCCTTCGGATGCCGGTGCGGCCAAGAGGGTCGGTGAAGTCGTGGCGATAAAGCACGACTGGCAGGCGTTGAGAAAACTTATGTGGGATTACGTGGGAATCGTTCGGACCGACGAACGCCTGCGCGTGGCGTCCCGGCGACTCGCCGTGATGCGCGAGACGTTTGAGGACCACTGCACAGGATCGGGTCTCCACGCCGACCTCATCGAACTCAGAAACATAGGGCTGGTGGCGGAACTGATAGTCAGTTCCGCCATGTCGCGAAAAGAAAGCAGAGGCCTGCACTACAATCTTGACCATCCGAGGAGAAATGATAGAGAATGGAAGAAGGACACGGTCATGTCCAGAGACGAAGGTCTCTCCTGCGTGCCTTCCTTCCTCGCGTGGGGAAGCTGAAGGCGAAACGTGCAGGGAAGTTCTGCCCCGGCGTCGTCGCCGAGCGACTGGTGAGAGAAAATGGAACGCGATTCAGATTTTTACGAAAGAGTGGAGAGGATAGTCGAGAAGGACCCGCGCTACAAGGTCGCGGCCTACGCTTTTGTCATGCTGGCGCTCAACTATACTCTTTCCAAGCTGGACAAACCGAGGCACGTCACGGGCAGGGAATTGCTCGCCGGCATAAGAGAGTTTAGCCTGACTCAGTATGGACCGATGACAAAGACGGTCTTCGACTACTGGGGAATTCGAGCCACGCGTGACTTTGGCGAGATCGTGTTCAATCTTGTCGAAAACAAGCTCTTGGGCAAGACGGAAGAGGACAGAGTGGAGGATTTCGAGAACGTCTACGACTTCGAAGAGGAATTCGTTACTAAGTATCCCTGGTGACGTTCGGGAGGAGCGAGGAGCATGGGGGTTTTCTTCAGACTTCTTGGGTACGTAAGACCGTATTGGCGCAAGCTCACTTTGGCGCTTGCATGCATGGTGATGTTCGCCTTCTTCAGCGGGTTCTCGATAGGCATGATCTCACCCTTCATTGAGGTTCTCTTCGAGCAGCCCACAGAACAGCAGAGGGCGGAACTGAGAGAGAACGTCTCTGTGAATAGTGTGACCCCGGGCGACCTCGCGCAGATCAAAGAATACATCAAGGTCCAGACTCAAAAATACCTCCTGTCGTCCAGACCTCTGGTCTCTCTGGAGCGAATTTGTTTCGTGATTCTGATAGTGATGCTTCTCAAGAATATCTTCAACTACTGCCAGACCTTTCTCATCGCCGCCGTTGAACAGAGGGTCATAAAGGATCTGAGGGACCGTCTCTATTCTCATCTCTACAGGCTGCCGCTGTCCTTCTTTCATTCACAGATGACCGGGCGCCTCATATCGAGGATCACCAATGACGTGAGCATGATAAGGGGAACCATTACCGGCGTTTTTAGCAACGTCGTGCGCGACTTGCTGCTTCTCTGTGTCTGCATATTCTGGGTTTTTTGGGCGAGCTGGAGATTGGCCTTCGTGTCGCTCATAGTGCTTCCCCCGAGCATGTTCCTCATCGTGACAATCAGTAAGAAGCTGAGAAGAGACAGCACTCTCATTCAGGAGAGGATGGGCGACATCACTTCCGTGCTCCAGGAGACGATATCGGGAATGAGGGTCGTAAAATCGTTCAGAATGGAGGAGTTCGAGAAGAACAAGTTCTTTCGTTTCACGAGGGCCCATCTTGCTTCTTTTCTGAGACTGACGAGGATTGGCGCCCTGGCATCGCCTCTGTCCGAATATCTTGGCGTGATGGTAGGAACGGTGGTGCTCTGGTTTGGCGGCAGGCAGATTCTTCAAGAGCGCACGCTCGAGCCCAAGGCGTTCTGCGTGTTTCTGTTTGCCATGTTTTCCATCATGGCGCCGCTAAAGAGCCTCAGTCAGGTCAACACGAAAATCCAGGAAGGGCTGGCGGCGGCAAAGAGGGTGTTCAAGCTTCTGGATACCGAGCCTCCGATAGCGGACAGACCGAACGCCACGAGGATTCAGTGGCTCCGAGATTCGATCGAGTTTCGAAACGTGAGCTTCAGTTACGACGACGTGAAGGACGTTCTTGAGGACATCAGTTTCAGCGTCAAGGTCGGCCAGGTGCTCGCGATAGTGGGACCCAGCGGGGCAGGGAAGTCCACCCTGGTCGATCTGCTGCCGAAATTCTACATCCCGACGTCGGGTGTCATCTGCTTTGATGGAAGAGACGCGCTTGACATTACCACGGATTCCTTGAGGGCACTCATGGGAATCGTGACCCAGGAAACGATTCTGTTCAACGACACGGTCAGGAACAACATCGCGTACGGTCTGCAAGACACCCCTGAAGAGGACGTCGTGCGGGCGGCGAAGACCGCCAACGCGCATCAGTTCATAGAGACGATGCCTTCAGGTTATCAGACCGTGATCGGCGACAGGGGCGTGCGCCTCTCCGGAGGGCAGAGGCAGAGGATCGCGATCGCAAGGGCAATCCTCAAGAATCCTCCCGTGCTGATTTTCGATGAGGCCACTTCTGCCCTCGACACTGAATCCGAGCTTCTCGTCCAACAGGCCATAGAGAGGCTCATGGAGAACAGAACCACCTTCGTCATCGCTCATAGACTTTCGACGATTCAGCGTGCGGATTTGATAGTAGTGCTGGACAGGGGCAGGATAGTCCAGCGGGGCACTCATGAGAGCTTGCTCTCGGAGGAAGGGTTGTACAAGAGGCTTTACGAGCTTCAGTTCGCATTCTCGGATTCCGTGCGAACGACCGAGGCCGTGCAGTGACTCTTGCCGGTCTCGAGCGAAAGGTTCCCCTTGACCTTACACACGTCCCGGCGTTCCTGTGAAATGGGTGCCTCTCCCAGGATACTCGTGATCAGGCTTAGCTCGCTCGGAGACGTTGTTCTTGCCACCTCTGTGCCCGCTGTTCTCAAGAGCGAGTTTCCCGGCGCCCGCGTCGCCTTTCTCACAAAAGACGCCTTCGCTGAAGTCCTGGGCAACAACCCGAACATAGACCAGACGATTCCACTCACGGCGAGTGAGAGTTCTTTCTCCGGCCTTTTCAGAATCGCACGGAGGCTCAAGGTCGAACGTTTTGACCTTGTGATTGATCTGCAGGCGAACCCGCGCACTATTCTCCTTTGCGCCCTCATCTCGCCCCGAAGATGCGTGAGAGCGGACAGAGATTCACTCGTCAGGCACGGCGCCGTCAGGTTCAAGAGTCTATTACCCCGCCGCGGCAGGCACGTCGTTCAACGTTATCTTGCCCCCGTCCAGAAATTGCTCGGCCCGGTGCCCGCACTCAAGCCGCAGATGTTCGTCGCGGAGGGCGAGAAGGAATCCGCAAGGCAGTTTCTCCGCTGCGTCCAGGGCCCGTCGGCGCGCTCGGCTGACGGCCCGACTGTGGCCATTTGCCCCGGGGCGAGGTGGAAGACGAAGGTTTGGGGTGCCGGCAGCATGAGTCTTCTTGCCAAGGCACTCGTAAGAGCCGGCTACGGAGTACTGGTCCTCGGCGGCGAGGCTGACGAGGCAATTCTCCGGGAGATGAAGTCGCTCTGCGAGAACGAGAAGGCCGTGAGATTCCACACCGGCGGCCTCAGAACCATTGCGGCGTTGATGTCGCAGTGCGATTGCGTCGTCTCGAACGATTCCGGCCTCATGCACATGGCCTACGCGGTGGGGACGCCGGTCGTTGCGATCTTTGGTTCCACAACTCCCGAGTTCGGGTTCTACCCGCCTGATTCCAGGTCTACGGTCATATCGAAGTCTTTTCAATGTAAGCCGTGCGACGTCCACGGCAAGAACGAATGTCCGAAGGGCGATTTTAGATGCATGAACTCGGTGGAAGTTTCGGAAGTCATGGACGTTGTCGACGCGACTCTCAAACGAGCGAGTGGACGTGGCGAGCGGACTCCACGGGGAGTCGTCTCTCGAGAGGCGCGTTCTCTCAGGATCGAGTCGCCTCGTTTTGTCCTCGGCGAAGGCGAACCCGCACCCTCCGGCAATGCCTGGGGCGGCGGCGGCGTGCCCTCCCAGGGTTCCATCGTTGTGCGGGTGCCGAACTGGGTGGGCGACGTCGTGATGGCGTATCCGGCGCTCGGTGCACTGAGAAATTGCACTCGAGGGCTGAGAATAGTGGCAGTTGCGCACGAGCGTGTCGCGAGCCTTCTCGAGAGCGCGCCGTTCATGGACGAGGTCCTTGTGATCAAGGGCAAAGGCGTGGTTGGTCCGGTCAGGACCGCCCGAGCACTCAGGGCCGGCAGGTTCGCTCTCGGAATCGTGATGCCGGATTCGTTTTCTTCGGCTTTTCTTTTCCGGCTCGGCGGAGTGAAGAGGATTGTCGGATTCAGGGGCGAGATGAGGAACGCGTTTCTGCGCACCGGCGTGTCAAAGAAGAACTGGTGTCACCTCTCCGAGCAATACGCTCAGCTTCTCCCCAGAGGGTGCGAGATCGACCGCAAGGTAGGTTTGCAGGTGAGTCACGACGGCGTGAGTCGCGCCAGGAAAATCCTCGAGGAGGCAGGAGTCTGGGAGAACACGAAACTGGCGATCGTTGCCCCCGGCGCAAGCTACGGCGAGACGAAAAGGTGGCCGGAGGAGAGATACACCGATCTCGTCAGGCTGCTCGTGGAGAAGGCGCAGTTTCAGGTGATTTTGGTCGGAAACCTTGCGGACGAGGAGCTCTGCGCCAGGATCGCCCGGAAAGCCGGTCGTTCTACAGTGAACCTTTCCGGCCAAACTACTCTGCCTGACTTGGCGGCCATTGCTTCGATTGCATCCGTGTTCGTAGGGAACGACTCCGGTGCCGCTCACGTCGCGGCCGCCTCCGGCTGTCCCGTGGTGGTCGTCGTCGGCTCGTCGGATCCCTCGTGGACGGCTCCCAACGGTGATATTGTCGACGTCATCTACGAGAGAGTGTCGTGTTCGCCTTGCTTTCTCAAAAAGTGCCCTTACGACTTGCGGTGTCTCTCACAAATCGATGCAGAGAGAGTATATCGTGCGGCGATCGGCGCCAGTAGAGAGAGGCGCTCAGACAGATATGGAGGAAACAGTTGAACGCAGGAAGATCGTCGAGTAAGGAGCAATCGATTGAGTCGCGGTGGGCGGTCTTCGTGGATAGAGACGGGACGATAATAGACGAGACCGGTTATCTCTCCGATCCTGACGGGGTCAGAATTTTGCCGCATGCCTCCTCGGGCCTCAGAAAACTCAACCGGATTGGCATTCCGGTCATAGTTGTTTCAAATCAGTCCGGAATCGCGAGACGAATGTTCACGGCCGAAGACGTGGAGAGGGTAAACCAGAGGATGCGGGACTTGCTTGCGGCCGATGGCGCCCGCGTGGATGCAATCTATTTTTGTCCCCATCATCCCGACTACGACGTCGAATGCGATTGCAGAAAGCCTCGGCCCGGACTCCTTGTTGCGGCATCCAAGGAACGGGGAATATCGCTCAAGGAGAGTTTCATGGTCGGCGACAAGCTCATAGATATGCAGGCTGGAAGGGCGGCAGAGACGTCGACCGTTTTTGTGCGCACGGGTGATGGGCAAAAGGAGTTGCAGGCCGCCGGGGCCGAGATATCAGCGGTCGCGGACGCGGTTTGCGAGGATCTTTCCGAGGCCGTCGAATGGATACTGGAGCAGAGAAACCTCCGTCGCTAGTCCGGATTCGAAAGATCTCTCGCGAGTCTTTTTGGGAATGGGGTGATTTGTGAGCACGATCAGACGGATCGTCGTCGTTGTTGCGGACCGGTTCTTTCTCCTGAGACCACTTGTGATGATGCCTGCGGTCACGTTCTTTCTTCTCGGGTATGGTGGGGCACGCGCGGGGCATGCGCGAGGCGACGGAAGGTTCTGGCTTGCCGTCATTGCGTACGCGATTCTCATGGGTTCCGTCTACGTCGTGAATCAGCTCACTGACGTGGAGAGCGACAGGGCGAACGACAAACTCTTTCTTCTGCCCGACGGGATCATCAAGAAGTCCGAAGCGCTTGCCCTGGCGGTTCTACTGGCTCTCTTCTCGATGGCCGCGGCTTTGAAAGTCGGGGGGACGACCCCGTGGCTCTTCGGGCTTTCCCTGGGAATGGGAATTGCCTATTCTGTTCCTCCCCTCGCTCTGAAGAGACTCTTTCCGCTCGACATTGTTTGGAACGCCGTAGGCTATGGAGTCGTGGCCTACGCGACTGGGTGGTCCGTAGTGAGGACGCCCGGTCTGCCCGATCTCACGAACGCCTTGCCCTTCGCTCTCTGTGTGGCCGGAGTGTTCGTGCTGACGGCGTTGGTTGACAGGGAAGGGGACGAGCGCAGTGGTTTCAAATCCACCGGGGTGGCGCTCAGCTTGAAGCAGGGCGTGTGGCTTGCCCTCGTCCTCGTCGTTATGGCCCTGGTTCTCGCGGTTCTGGTAGAGAATCGCCTGGCCACTATCGGCTCCGCGTTGTCCCTGCCGCTCTTCGCAGGCGCGGCCCTCAGAGGAAACTCTCGATCCGCCAAGATCGCTTACAGGTGTAGCTCGGCCGTATTCGTGTTAATGGTGGGAGTGATCAACCCTCTGTTTCTTGCGGTGGTGCTGGTGCTGTTGGGCCTGTCCAGGGTCTACTACTCAAAGAGGTTTTCGCTGGGATATCCATCGGTGCGGGGAAGGTAGGAGGATCACTTTCCGTGCAGAATGTAACCTTCGCCGGACGTTGCGTACTTGAAGCCTTCGATGCTTTTCGAGTCCACGAAGCCTCCTTCCACGAGATCGATCAGTCTCTCGGGGTACGCCGCACGCGTCGCCTTGTAGACTTCGAGGGCAAAACGCAGATTCTCGATGTTAGTGTTCTGTGATGGCTGCGAAACAGCCGCGGCAGAAGCCGGGGGCTCTGTTTTCGTGATGGCCCACCTCACGCCAAACGAGGCCAACGCTATCAGTATGACGACGAAGACGATCCCGAAGGCCGGGACCAGATCCTTTCCTGTCGCGACGGGCTCCTGCGGCAGCGCCTCGACCGGCTCGGCAGGCCATTCTGCCACCTCGGCAAGGCCCGCGTCGATCAGATCGCTGATTACCTCGTAGGTTTCGAACTCGCCCATTCTGGATTTGGCAAGTATCTCGCGGATGGGCCTGCGTCCGTCCATGAGACCGAATACCCATCTTTCTTCCTCAGGAAGCTCCGGTTTCTGTGAAGACTCCTTGTGGCGAAGTATGAGCGACGGAGAATAGAGTTGCTTGATTCTGGCGCTCTCGTCGAGCCTCCTCATACTCCCTATAAGAAGCGCTTCGGTCCTCATGGGCACTTTGAAGAAGAGCCTCGCGACGGTCTTGTCGTCACCGGAGAAGTGGTACTCTCCCTTCTTCCAGGCGAGGAGTTCGGGTAGCACTTCCTTGGCGTGCGCTTCCACGGCTTCGGACAATTGCTTGGCGGCCATGTAGCCGCCGGTAAGGATGATTTCCAGAGAATCCTTCTTGCTCTGGGCGCGGATCGCACAGATTTGCTCTACCTGTTCGGCAGTGAGCCGCTCCGTACTGACGAAGAACTCGAGCAGGGGATCGCTTCTCTTCTCGCGCCTGTCGGTCACGGCGACGATGTTGCCCTTCTCAAAGAAAATGACGGCGTTCGTCGTTTCGCCCGTCAACTTGAGGACGCCGGATTTTCTTTGCAGAGCGATCAGCTGGAGGATTTCGGCCAGGCTGAAATCCTCAAGGCTTCCCTGTAGTGCCATCTTTCACCATCGTCTTCGCAGGTTGAGTCTTCACGAGTGTCAGCAAAACCGGTTGCGGCTCGGCCTTACGCGAGAGTCTGAACAGGGCCAGCGCGTGGAGGAGAGCCAGCGGAACAATCACCAAAACGTACTTGAGAAGATGCTCCTGTTGATATCTCAAAGAGGGAACAACGTCGATCAGGTAACCCGCGCCGTAGAGATAGACGGCGCCGAACGAAGAGAGGAGAAGGAATAGGAAACCCTTGACTGTGTCACCCTTTTGGACGAGCCTGAAGCCGGGCACGACGATCCCCAAGAAAAGCGATGTCGATTTCGTCCTTCGAGCCTCAAGCCTTAGCTGATTGTTCAGCAGTAGCTGCGTGAACTCCTCGGACTTGAGCGCGCTGGCTGCCGCACCGCACTTGAGGCAAAACAGCTTCCGATGCACTCTGGTCAGGCACTTTCGGCAGACTATCCTGCCGCAATTACTGCAACTGTACGTGTAGAGATTCCTGAAGGCAAGGAGGCCCCCGATCATGCTCAGAGCGAAGAAGAGCAAGATTGCGGCAATTCTTCGTCCCGTCCCGATTCCGAGGAGACGCAAGAGGGCGGGAGAAAGGACGAAAGGACTCGCACTCGCCCGCTCCTGCGTTCGTTCTTGAAGGAGGCTCTTCCAGAAAGTGGAAGCAACGGGATCCATGTCAATCACACTTCTATTGAGCTGCTCCCGGCTGTTGAGGGAGAATCCATTCGTCAGGCGGGGGTTCGTCTCGTTTGCCGTCTTGAATTGCTCGTTCGCTTCCGCGAACATCAGTTTCTTGGTGAAGACCTGGCCGAGATTGTAGTGAGGTTGAGCCAGGGAAGGATCCGCCGCCATTGCCCGCCGGTAGAGGTCCTCCGCGGCGGCAAGATTGCTGAGGTTGAAATACACGTTGGCCAGATTGTTCAGAGACGCGGCGTCGTTTGGAGACAGCCGGACGGCCGCCTCGAGCTCCGCCCGTGCGATGCCGAGCTTGCCGGCCCTTCGTGCCACGGTGCCGTACGCAAAACGAACGAAAGGATTCTGTGAATCCGACTCCGTGTACCGTACCAGGGCGTTCTCGAGTTCCGGACTCCATCCGTTCCGGAGCGCCTCATAGGACACGTAGGTTGGCGACTGATCACCAAGGGGTGGAAACTTGGCAGGCATCTCGCGGGAGAGAAAAGGTGTGGCCGCGGCGATCGCCAGGAAAAGCAATCCGAAGAACCTCTCCCTTCGGTTCATGCACTTCCAGAGAGAGGCGCTGTAGCAGAGGATTGTCCCCGTCACTCCCAGACTCCAGATGATGGGCTGCAAGAGCACAAATAATCCCAGCCATCCTGCCGAGCTCGACGTCATCTCGGAGGCGAGGCGTTCCGAGATCGCGTGTTTCAGTCTGGCAATGTGCCTCACGGAAGCAAAGACCGTAAACAGTGCGAGGGCGATGAACAGCGTCAGGTAGCCCATAAAGGCAGCGTTCTTGAGCAGCATGTACTGCGCGAAAAAATCCTCTCGGACTATTCGGACGACGGCGGAAAGTTCCGCCAGGGCCCTCACCGGGTCGTGAAAAAGATAGGCCCTGAAGAGGGAAAAGTGCGGATCAGGAAAATACGGATCGAGCTCGATGGCGGCCTTGAAGGCCTGGACGGCGCTCCGCGAGTCGCCGGCTCTTCTCTTTTCCACTCCGATCTTGTAGTAGGCATGGGCGTAGGAAGACAAGGATGTGATGCCGCTGTTCAGCCTCAGCTCCTTGAGGGCGGAGAGAGATTGTCCCGAGAGCGCGTCGGGCGTTCTCGCTACGTCAGATTGTCCGCCTGCCTGTGCCGCAATTGACACGAGCAACAGCGCCGTAAAAAAAAGGGCAACGACGCTCCCTTTTCTCATGGCACTCCTTTTGTTAACTTTGAGGGCAACACCAAGTTATGTTGTCGAAACCCTCGTGTCAAGAGGAAATGTGGGACGTTGAGACGTCCCGGACCCTGTGCTCACTTTTCGATTGACGGAATGGAGCCCCGAAAGTACTCTCTTGAGAATCCGCGAATTCGTTCCGAGTCAATTAACGAGAGTGAGTAATCATGCGAACTTACGTGAGCGAAATACCCAAGTTCGAGTCCCAGGACGTCGAGATACGAGGTTGGCTCTACAACAAGAGGTCGAGCGGGAAGGTCCATTTCCTTCTCGTGAGAGACGGGACAGGCATAATCCAGGTCATCGCGGAGCAGACGTCGGTCGGGCCGGAGACGTTTGCGCTTTGTGACCAGTTGACGCAGGAAAGCTCTCTCGTTGTGAGGGGCAAGGTGGGCAAGGAGGAGCGGGCCCTGGGCGGCTACGAAATCAGGCTTTCGAGCATCGAAGTGATCCAGCTTGCCAAGGACTATCCGCTCACTCCCAAGGAACACGGCGTCTCTTTCCTGATGGACAGACGGCATCTCTGGCTCCGCTCTTCGCGGCAGCACGCCATTCTTGCCGTGAGGGGCACGGTGGTGAAGGCCTGCAGGGATTTTTTCGATTCCAGGGGTTTTGTCGTGGTTGACGCGCCCATCCTCACGCCTGCCGCGTGCGAGGGCACCTCGACTTTGTTCGAGACCGACTACTTCGGCACAAAGGCCTATCTCAGCCAGAGCGGCCAGCTCTACAACGAGGCCGCAGCGATGGCGTTCGGGAAGGTCTATTGCTTCGGTCCCACGTTCAGAGCAGAGAAGTCAAAAACCAGGCGACACCTGCTTGAATTCTGGATGATAGAGCCGGAGGTTGCTTTCGCAACTCTCGAGGACATCGTGTTGCTTGCCGAGGGCCTGGTCGCTTTCATCGTGGAGAGGGTTCTGGCAGAGAGAAGGCCTCAGTTGGAGAAGCTCGGCCGCTCCGTCGACGCGCTGGAGAAGGTTGTGCCTCCGTTTCCGAGACTCAAGTATGACGATGCGATCGAGATGCTGAAGGCCAAGGGTTCCGAGATCAAGTGGGGCGATGATTTCGGGGCGGTGGAGGAGACCGAACTTTCGCAGGCGTTCGACAAGCCGATTTTCGTCTGGGGATACCCTTCGCAGTGCAAGGCCTTCTACATGAAGGGTTCTTCCGAAGACCCGAGAATCACTCTTTCGGCAGACCTGCTGGCGCCGGAGGGTTACGGAGAGATCGTGGGGGGTGGGCAGAGGGAAGACAGCCTGGAAGTGCTGGAAAGGAAGATAGACGAGATGGGACTCCCGCGAGAGGCGTTCGAATGGTATCTCGACTTGAGAAGATATGGTACCGTCGAACACGGAGGGTTCGGCTTGGGTCTTGAGAGGACCGTTGCCTGGATATGCGGCATCGAGCACATCCGGGAGACAATTCCTTTTCCCAGAATGCTCAACAGATTTACGCCATAGTGTTGCCTGGTCGCCGGGGCATTCATGAGTCGGGTAACCTCTTCGAAGGCTTGAGAAACAAGCATTGACAAGGCGTTTGGGGCAACTTAGACTACAAAGTTGCTGCCGCCGTTGTGCTATTTCCCAAGAGACGAGACTGCCCTGCGGCGCAATTTTTTTGACTTACCAGAAGGGGCGAGGCCTAGCCGGCTGTCGGCATTGCTCGAGTCGTTAGGATACTCTGAACGTTCTGGGTGTTGAGCTTTGGAAGGAAGGCGCCAGTACCATGTCAAGTATGAGGGTTGCGCTTCTGCTGCTCGTGTGCGTCAGCGTTTTGACCGTGGCATTTCCTTCATTCGCCGCCGGGGCCGCCGCAGGTACTGAGCCACAAGCGTGGTTGGATCATTTCAAGAGAAGCGGCCTCGTTGATTACTACGTCAGGGGCGGTGTGTTCATGCACCCCATCCTTCTCTGCTCCATTCTGGCACTGGCCGTCATAATAGAGAGACTCTACGTTCTGTCCAAGGCCCGGACTGACACCAGGGCCTTGATGAGCAAGCTTCTCTCCACCTACGAAACGAAGGGGATTGAAGCAGCCCGGGCGCAGCTCGAGATCACAAAGGGGCCCGTCGCCGCAGTGCTCCATGCAGGGCTCCTGAGGGTAGACAGGGGTACGGACGCGGTCGAGAAGTCTATCGTGAGCGCCGCCGCCATCGAGGTCACATTTCTTGAGAGAGGTCTTGTCTGGCTGTCCAGTGTCGCCAACATTGCGCCGTTGCTCGGATTCCTGGGAACTGTTTCCGGAATGATTCACGCTTTCGAGGCCATCGCCGCCGCCGAATACGTGAGCGCAAAGCTGGTGTCCGCGGGCATTGCTGAGGCGTTGATTACCACTGCCGCGGGCCTCATGGTCGCCATACCGGTGCAACTGGCTTATAACTATTTCGTGCAGACGATCGATAGATTCGTCGTCGAGATGGAAGAGTCGGCCGCAGATCTTCTCGATGCTCTCGCCCGTACCGTAGGTACCAAGGCGACCTCGTAGAGCGGACAGAAAGGTGAGTTGCAATGCAGTTTAGGAAAAGAGTGAAGGCCCCGCCGGACATTCCACAGGCTTCGACCGCCGACGTGGCATTCCTCCTTCTCATATTTTTTATCTCGACGACCGTGTTTGACGTGAACCAGGCCTTGACGTTGATTCTGCCTGCCAAGGGCAAGGAACCCGTGAAGATCTCCGTGAGGAATGTGGCGAGGATTGTGGTGCACGATAAGGGGAGCATCACAATAGACGGGCAGCCCATTGCCCTCGATAAACTCAAACAAGAGGTGGCGGCAAGAATCGCCGCAAACGACAAGCTGATAGTGTCTCTCGAGACGGCTCCCAAGGCCCCTTACGGAAAGATGGTGAGTGCGTTGGACAAGATCAAGCTCGCGCAGGCCACCAGAATCTCACTCGGGTTGTATACCGGGCAGGAGACGCCGTAGCACCGAGAGGAATGTGATCGAAGTGGAACAATGGTTGGGGAAAATAGGCGGGCCGAGGCTGAAGGTTTCCCCGTCTATTCCGACTTCTTCGACCGGCGACATTGCCATGCTTCTCATGATCTTCTTCATGTCGACGGTCATCTTCCGGGTGGAGCAGGGCATACCCATTGCGTTTCCTCGCGCGGAAGCGGGGCAAACGGTTCCCAGAGAGAACTCCGTCCGCATATGGATTGATGCCGGAGGCCGAGTGTCCATAGACGACAACATGGTTTCCGTGTCGGACATCGAGCCGATAATCTCGCGGAAACTGCAAAGGAACCCCGCGCTCATCGTTCAGTTCAACGTGGACAGGAGAGCCAGGTACGACCTTGTTTCTGAGGCGATTGACCGCCTCAAGAGTGCCAACGCGCTGCGGGTCGCTTTCACTGCTCCGCGCAGGGAGACAGAGGAGGAGTAGTGGGAGCAATAGCATTGCCTGAACTGAAGAGAAGAACGGCGTTCTTTCGAGTGAAGAAGAACTACGCCAAGGTTCTCGAAATCGGTTTTGTCGGCGCTGCGATCATCCACGCCATGATTTTCTATTTCAGTCCGCCGTACGTGCCGCACCCTTACGTTTTGCCCGAGAAGAGGATCGAGGTTCTGAACCTTCCCGAGGACATTGGAGAGGTTCCGCCCCTTCCGGAAGAGATCGAACGACCGGTGGTGCCTGCCCAGGCCGAAATATCCGACGATGTGAGTTCGGACGCCACAATTGCACCTACGGAGTTCAATCCATTTTCGCCGCTGGCGATCCCTTCGAGCCCCGAGGCGTCCGAGGCTTTCTACGGTTACGACTCACCGCCCGAGGTCATCAGGAGTGTGAAGCCTGCGTACCCGGAGATTGCCAGGGAGACCGAGGCCGAGGGGCTGGTGCAAGTGGAGGTGACGATCGACGAGACGGGCCGAGTGATTGACGCCAAAGTCGTTGAGAGTGACACCATTCAGATCTTGAACAACGCGGCGCTCAAGGCCGCCAGGGAGTTTCTGTTCAGACCTGCGAAACAGATGAACGTCCCCGTGAAGTGCAGGATAGTCATTCCGTTCCGCTTCAGCCTGGGTGGCTAGGCGGACAGGCGCGCCGGCTGCCTCATGCCGGAGGCGCTGAGGGAACTTGTTTGAGGCACGTTTCGATCCAGGAAGCTTGAGAGGCGATGTGCGCGCCGCACTGCCTGCTTGAGTTTAACTGATGGTGGTATAACTGCAAAGAAGGAGGCCATGATGAGTGACTTGACCACGCCGAGCGTTGAAACCACAGAAAGGACCGGCTGGATGAACTCCCTTCGCAGGGTTGTTCGCGTTGTCTACGGCCCGGCTCAGGTTTTCGGGGAATTGGATCGCCGGCCGGACTGGCTCGTTCCTCTTATCATCTGTGTGCTGGTGGCCGCGATTGGCTCGTGGATTCTTCTTCCCACCGTAATCCTCCCCGCGCAGCGCGAAGTACTGGAAAGCCGCGGCCTGACCGAGGAACAGCTCGAGGCGGCTCGACCCTGGCTCGAGGGGAGCAGGCCGTTGTACGTCGGGCTCGCGACGGCGGTTGTATTCACGGCGCTCGGGCTCGTTGTGGTGGCCGGGATTCTTTATTTGATTTGCGCCATGCTTCTGGGCGGTGACGCCAACTTCGTCAGAACCTTTGCCGTGATAGTTTACTCTTCGGTCATCGTGGTGCCGGAGAGCCTGGTGAAGATCCCCATTCAGTTGATCACCAAGAGTGCGGAAGCCCACACGAGCCTTGCTCTCATTCTGAGTTCGCCGGGCGCTTCCAGTGTCTTTGCGTATCGCTTCCTGTATCGTTTCCTCGACCAGGTAAGTGACATGTTCGCAATCTGGAAGTTTATCCTGGTAGCTGTGGGGATCTCGGTGATGTTCAAGTTTCCGCGCCGGAAATCCTACTACGTGGTAGGCGCTCTCTGGCTGATTTGGGCTCTGGGTGTGGCAGTTGTTTCGGGACTAACGCACAGGCCTACCGGCTAGAGGCGCTCCGGAATAAGCTGGAACCACTTGGGCCGAAAATACGTATCTAGAGGCTGGAGGTGTAACCTGCGCAGAAGTCTCGCGCGAATGCTTCCAGGAGGGAGTTTGATGTATTGGAAATTGCGTCGGTGCCTGTCTCTTGTGCTGTTCCTTGCCGTTTGTGGGATTGCGACCTTGCCGCTCCAGAGCGCTGCATCGCGTGCCAACCTTCCGGTCCTGCCGGAAGGGGCGCTCACTGTTTCCAAGTGCGTTGAGATTGCCATCGCGAGAAACTTCTCCGTTGTCAGCGCAAGCGAGAATGTGAACGAATCCATCGGCGCCCAGATCGCTGCAATAGGCGGACTCGCCCCGTCCGTCACGGCCGGTGCGGGCTTCGGCAGGCGTATCCAGGGGCCCACGGAGAGCTACTACCCGGAATATGACATCACGGTCTTGAGCTCCGGTAGCACCTCCGATTCCTACTACTACACCTTTCAGGCGACTCAGAACCTTATCAGCGTTCCTGACTGGGCACGATTTTCGAGCGCATCCCATTCCGTGCGTGCCTCGCGACATTCGCTAGACGCTGCGAAGCAGAGCGCGGTCTACCAGGTCAAGTTACAGTTTTATGAGCTCCTCAAGTCCATGAAGCTCGCGGAGGTCAGCAAGACCGCGATGCAGTTGAGCCGTGACGAATTGGATCGGGCAAAGGCGCTGTACGAAGTGGGATCCGTCGCCAAGAGCGACGTGCTCAAGGCCGAGGTCAGGGTCTCACAGAGCGAACTCTCACTCATCGCCGCAGACAACAAGGTGAAACTTGAGCGCTCGAGATTGGCTAAATTGCTGGGTCTACCCGTGGACAGTCCCATCAACATAGACGAGAACCTTGGGGAAGAGACACCGCAGGTGCAGGTTGAAGATTCGGTCCGCAAGGCGCTCGAACGGAGACCGGACCTCCTTGCGGTGAGGGAGAACTTGAAGGGGGCCAAGGCGTCAGTCCTCGCTTCAAAGGCGGGCAGACTTCCGACTGCTTACACCAGCTTCTCGTACAATTGGTCTGATAACGAGTTTCCGAGGACCGAAGCGGCACGAGACAAGAATTACTACTGGTCCGTACGACTTGGTATCAGCGTGCCCTTGTTCGACGGCCTGGCGACGACGGCGAGCGTTCGACAGGCGAGAGCTCGCGCAGCAATTGCAGACAACAACGTGCGTGACAGCGAGCTTCAGACTGCCCTTGACGTGAAAGAGGCAATGCTGGGACTCGATCAGGCGACGCAAACGATAAAGGCATCCAAGACCGGATTGGCCAGCGCGGAAGAAGACTACAGGCTTTCGCGCGAGAGGTACGACGTGGGATCGGGAACAATGCTGGAACTGCTGAACGCCGAGGTGAGCCTCTCCCAGGCGAGAAGCTCCTACGTCGAAGCTGTGGCAAGTTTGAGGGAAGCCGAGGCTCTATTTGAAAAGGCAACGGGTCAGCCGGTGAAGTAATACCCGCGGCCACGGAGGAACAAAGCGAATGAAGCTGGGACGAAAGAGAGTATTGATCGGGGCGGCCGTCGTGCTGGTGATTTTGTTCATCATCGTCGGCAATCTGAGGCGCAGCTCGGAGAAGGCTCTCGGAGTACAAATCTCAAAGGTCACAAAAGGCACCATAACGTCTACCGTGAGAGCGCCCGGAAAAATAAGGCCCGAGACCAAGGTTGAGATTAGCGCGAGCTTGCCCGGTCAGATTGTGAATTTGCCGGTGCATGAGGGGCAGTGGGTTGAACAGGGTCAGTTGCTTCTCCAGTTGGACAGGTCGGAGTACGTCGCCCAGGTGGAGCAGAGCAAGGCGGCGCTCGGGAACGCCAAGGCGAGTCTGAGCCTCGCTCAGGCGTCGCTTGCCCAGGCAAAGTCAGTGTACGAGAGAAAGAAGGTCCTCTCGGAGAAGAATCTTTCTTCTCCCGAGGAGCTCGAGAGTGCAAGAACGCAGTACGACGTGCAGGGGGCCCAAGTTGAAGCAGCGAGACAGATGGTGGCCCAGGCGGCCGCCGCTCTCAATATCGCGCAGGACAATCTGAAGAAGACGACGTTTCTTGCACCCCAGGCGGGCGTGGTGTCCGAACTCAACGTGGAAAAGGGTGAGATAGTCGTTGTCGGCACCATGAACATGGCGGGCACGGTGATAATGACCGTGGCAGACCTTGCCCACATGCAGGTCGAGTGCGACGTGGACGAGACCGACGTCGTGAGCATAGAAAAGGGTCAACGGGCGAAGGTGTTCGTTGACGCGTTTCCCGATACGGTGCTCGAGGGGACAGTTGTGGAAATAGGGAGCTCCGGACAGAAGGCGTCTGCCGCGTCCGACGCCTCCGCCACAGACTTCACGGTGAAGTTGAGTCTGGAGCCTGGCTCCATGGGTCTTAAGCCGGACATGACCGCGGACGCAGAGATAACTACTGCGACCCACACCGATGCCTTGAGGCTTCCCATTCAGGCCATAGTCGTGCGCGACAAGAAGACCGTGGACAAATGGACGTCCAAGCGCAGCGAAGAGTCCAAGAAGGGCGTGAAAGGCAAAACCGCCACGGTGAAGGGGCCGAAGAAGGAGAAGGGCGGGCAGAAAGCGGAGGAAACAACCAAAGTGGCAAGCGCAGCGAAGCCGGAGGGGAAGGTTGAGAAGGCGAGCGCAGCGAAGGCCGACAGCGCTGCACAGCGTGACACGTCCGCGTCGCCCGGCGCCTCGGGCACAGGCAAACCTGCCTCCGACGAAGTGACGGGTGTCTTTGTGGTGGACGGCCAGACTGTTAAGTTTGTGCCTGTAGAAACCGGCATCATGAGCGAAACCGACGTAGAAATCTTGAAGGGAATCTCTCAGGATGCGCGCATCGTTACTGGGCCGTTCAGGGTCTTGAGGGACCTCAAGGACGGACAGAAAGTGAAAGAGGAGAAGAAGGAGAAGGAAGACGCGAACAGCAAGGGGAAGAAGCAGAAAGTGGCCGACTAGCTTCCTCCGATATGACGTAGCAGGTCTGGCTGTGTGTCAGGCCCGCCGGTGCGACAGAGGAGAATGAATGCCCAATCTGATCGAGCTAAAACAGGTCAAGAAGGTGTACAACGTGGGCGCAGAAGACGTTCATGCGCTCGACGGGATCGACCTTGACATCGGTACGAACGACTACGTCGCCATAATGGGGCCCTCCGGCTCCGGCAAGTCGACGTTGATGAACATCATAGGTTGTCTGGATACCCCCACGAGCGGCTCGTACCTGTTCGGCGGCCAGGAGGTCAAGGATCTCTCAGACGACGAGCTCGCGCGCATAAGAAATCGAAAGATAGGTTTTGTGTTCCAGACCTTCAATCTGCTTCCGCGCGCCGACACCACTCACAACGTCGAGCTTCCTCTGATCTACGCGGGTGTTCAGCGGGCAGAACGGAAACGGCGGGTCGAAATGGCCCTCGAAGCCGTCGGACTTGTTGAGAGAGCCAAGCATCGCCCGGCAGAACTCTCCGGAGGTCAGCGCCAGCGTGCGGCCATAGCGCGTGCGCTCGTGAACGAGCCTTCCGTAATACTTGCGGACGAACCTACAGGAAACCTGGACAGCAAAACGGGCGAGGAAATAATGCAGGCCTTCGAGAAGATCCACAAGGCCGGTAACGCCATCATTCTCGTCACACACGAAGAATACATAGCAGAACACGCAGGACGTATCGTCAGGCTGAGGGACGGCCTGATCGAGTCCGACAAACTGCTCTGACGGAGCGGGGGTACCTCTTGCAGGTTTCTGAGAGCTTCCGCATAGCGGTTTCGACCCTCAGGGCTCACAAGGTCAGATCCTTGTTGACTGTCCTGGGAACAGTGATAGGCGTCCTCTCCGTTGTGACCATAGTGTCCATCATAGAGGGCATGAACAAGTACGTCTCCGAAAAGCTCGTGTCGGAGGGGTCCAACACCTTCTACGTGGACCAGTTCGGCATGATTACGAACTATGAAGATTACCTGGAAGCCCTGAAGAGAAAGCCGCTCACGCTCGACGACGCCCGCGCGCTGGAGCGCCTTTCGCCGTCCGTAGAGGCCGCCGGGGCAGTTTCGACCAGCGTGAAGGAGGTTCGGTACAGATCCAAGACCGCCGCCGGAGTCAGCGTGCTCGGTGTCGACGAGAGCTACGAGTCCGTTCAGGAGGTCGACGTGGAGTCGGGCAGGCTTCTCTCGCGCGAGGACGTCCTGCGAAGACGGCCTACTTGCGTTGTCGGTGCGGACGTCGTGAAGAAACTCTTCAGTGGCGTAGACCCGCTCGGCAAGGAAGTGCGCGTCGGCCGTCACACTTACAGAATCGTCGGGGTCGGCGAGAAGAAGGGTAGCCTTCTCGGCCAAAGCCAGGATAGCTACGTTATGATGCCCATCACGTCGTTTCAGAAGGCGTTTGGCTCGAGGTCGCCCGTCACAATTGTGGCAAAGGCCAGAGATCAGGCCAGCCTGGAACTCGCGCAGGACGAGGCGAGGTCGATCATGAGGGCCAGAAGAAAAGTGCCTTTCTCCAAGCCGGACGACTTCAGCATCATGAGCGCCGAGACGTTCATGGAAATCTACAGGAAATTCACGTCCACGGCTTACCTGGTGACGGTGGGGATTGCGGCCATTTCCCTCGTGGTGGGTGGAATCGTGATCATGAACATAATGCTTGTCTCCGTGACGGAGAGGACGAAGGAGATAGGGATAAGAAAGGCGGTCGGAGGGACGAGCGGCGACATAATGGTACAGTTCCTCATAGAATCTCTGCTTCTTTCGGGCTCGGGTGGTGCGATAGGTGTTCTGTTCGGCGTTGCCATTGCCTTGCTGATATCCCACGTGACGCCTCTGCCGGCGACGATTCGTGCCTGGGCGATCATCATGGGGCTCGTGGTCGCGTGCGGCGTCGGTGTCTTTTTCGGAATATACCCGGCTGCTCGGGCCGCAAAGCAGGATCCCATAGTCGCGCTACGGTATGAGTAGTCGCGGGAGGCGCGTACCGCGGTAGGCGTGGACGCGAGTGGGCGACACCCAGCGGCTTCTGCAAGTTGATCGGAGTCACGATGCCTATCAGAACCGGATTGTTGAAAGAGACCGTGGGGATGGCGCTCTCTTCGCTGCGAACTCACAAACTTAGGGCCGGGCTCACGGTTCTGGGCGTCGTCATCGGCATCACCTCCCTCGTCGGGATGGTTTCCCTCGTTCAGGGCCTCAACCGCAGCATGGCACAACAAATCAGGTCTCTCGGCACCTCGGTCATATACGTCAGGAAATTCGAACCCGGTCTCTTCGTCGGTGAGCTGCCGGATAGTCTCAGACACAGGCGGGACTTCAAAGTCGAGGACGCGGCGGCAATCCAGGCCCTGTGCCCGTCCGTGGTGGCGGCCGTGCCGTTGACATACACCATGGCCAAGCTCAAGTACAGGAACGCCGAGACCAACCTTGCCGAGATAGTGGGGAGCGACCCCGGCTATCTCGAAATTCATGAACTGGGAATCTCCGCGGGGAGATGTTTCACGCAGGAGGAACTGCTGCACAAGGCCGACGTTTGTCTTCTGGGCCAGAGCCTCCTCGAAACGCTGTTCCCGAGCGGTCTGGCTCTGGGGCACTGGGTCTTGATAGGAGGAAAGCGTTTTCTCGTCGTGGGCGAACTCGAGAAGCGGGGGAATTTTCTCGGGCAGAATCAGGACAACTACGTGCTCATGCCGCACTCCACCTTGAAGAAAAGGTTCGGGAGCGAACTCGAAACATACATTGACGCAAAATCGGTGAGCGTCGAGGCGACCGATCAGGCGATCGACGAAATCACGGATCTGCTCAGGCGAAGGCGCGGCATCCCGGCCAACGGTTTCTCGGATTTCGGTGTGTTCACTGAAGACGTGCTCATGGATCTCTATCACAAGATAACCGGAACCTTCTACATAGTCATGATAGCCATCTCTTCTATAGCCTTGATGGTCGGAGGCGTCGGAGTCACAAACATAATGTTCGTGTCGGTGACGGAGAGGACCCGAGAGATAGGACTGCGGATGGCCGTCGGTGCGCGCAGAAAGGACGTTCTGATTCAGTTCCTCACGGAGGCGGTCTTTCTTACGGCCACGGGAGGGGCGGTGGGGATTGCGCTCGGAGTGAGTGTGGGCTGGCTGGTTGAGAAGCTGGTACACATTCCGTCTGCGGCGCCGTTCTGGGCGCTCGCGCTGGGCTTTGCGTTCTCTTCGGCCGTGGGTCTCTTCTTCGGGATATATCCCGCTGTGAAGGCTGCAAGAATGGATCCCGTGGCGGCACTGCGGTACGAATAGGGACTCTAGAAACAAGATGAAGAAACCTACCTTACGGCTTGATATTGTGTTAGTTGTGGCGGCGCTGGTGGTCTTTGGACTGACAAGTGGCGCTCCGGTCTTGAGCTACGGAGCGTTGGTAGATGAGGGGCCTGCTCTCGGGGGCGGGGGCACGGGTGCCAGCTTCCAGGCTGGCGGCGCGACCTTCTCGAACGAGGCCGCCACGGGTTCGACGGGGAAGGATGCGGGGATTCCTGGGGGCAAGGCGGCAGGCGGTTCCGGGAGTGCGGCTCTTGATTACGCTGAGAAGCTGATACGCGAGGGCATGCTGGACGTCGGGGAGAATGAGCTACTGAGGTTCATGGAGACCGAACCCTCGCCGGCGTTGCGCCAGCGCGGCGCGCTTCTCCTCGGAGACATAAA
Organism: Candidatus Eisenbacteria bacterium; assembly: GCA_026388185.1. Taxonomy (NCBI): domain Bacteria; phylum Candidatus Eiseniibacteriota; species Candidatus Eiseniibacteriota bacterium. The sequence goes on from JAPLKG010000008.1 coordinate 498,986, forward strand.
GTTCTCCCAATCGAAGCTTGTTGAAGCCGCTACTCGCTACCTGCGCGCTTACGAGGCCAACCCGCAGGGTGAAGGCGCCTGCGACGCGCTCTACAAGGCCGGCCAATGTAGCTTACTCTCGTACAACTACGAGCAGGCGATCCTGATCTTTCGGAAGGTCGTCAAGCTCTTTCCGGACTGTGCGCAGTCTTGCCCGGCCATGACGGCTCTTGGTAGAGCGTTCTTGGGATCGGGTGATTACGAAGAGGCGGCGAGGACGTTCGAGCAGGCGCTGGTCGCTTGCGGAGGCGCGGAGAAGAACGCGGAACTCCTCTATTGGCTGGGAAAAGCGGAGACGCAGATCAATCGCGACAGGGCGAGGGAGATTTTTCAAGACCTGCGACGTGCCCATCCGGGGACTGAGCCCGCCTTCAACGCTTCGCTGGAGCTCTCGAAGATTCTGTTCGACGACGGCGACACTCAGGGTTCCCTCGACGTTTTGGAGGACGCGCTTTCCTACAAGGTTGACAAGACGCTTCTGGCCAGGGCGTCCGCGAGGCGGGGGGAGCTGTTCGACCTGACGGGTAGGCCCAAGGACGCTGCCAGAGAGTTTGCCGAATGTTTCAGCGCGTCACAGGATTCCGCACTCTGTGAGGCGTGCAACGTGAACGCGCAGACGGCGTATCTTTCGTGCGGCGATTATCGCCAGGCAGACTCGATCGCGCAGAAACTATTGTCAGGCAAGTTCGCCGCGAGGGCGCGGCGCATGTCGCTTCTCACGCGGGCGCGGGCGAGCAGAGCCCAGGGGAAGAATCAAGACGCTCTCGATTTCATTTCCAGGTTGGGTTGCGGTACGGAGATTGACTCTCTATGTTGCTCCGCGAGCCTGGAAGAAGGTGAGATAAAGGAAGCGCTCACTCAATTTGGAGGCGCAACCGTATCGTACCTTCGAGCATTGACTCTCCCAGGCCCGGACAGTCTCCACGCCGCCGCACTCATGCACCTCGGAGATTTGTGTGCCAAGCGCACGGGAGAGCCGGACAAGGCACTGGGATATTACAGTCTTCTTCTAGACCGCTACGCCGGTGATGAGACGAGCAGCCGCGCGCTCAATGAAATGGCGAGACTCTACGAGACGAAGGGTGAGTTCGCCAGGGCTTCGGACGTATATCGTAAGCTTGCCAAGGATTACCCGCTCGGCCCCTATGCGGACGAGGCACTGGAGCGAGCGGAATCGCTTGACTCTCTCTTCCCGAGCAAGATCGGAGAGCGTGAGCTCAAGAAAGTGACGACCCTCCTTCTTTCGGCGGCGTCAGGCTCCGCAGGTGGCGACACCCTGCTTGAACGGGCGGCGTCCCTCTTCGCCGGACAGTATCACTCGTTCGACGAGGCGAGAATCATGCTGGAGCAAGCACTCGCCGTCGCGACTCCGGACAGAAGGCCCGTCTTGCTTCTACGCCTCAGTGACGTCCATTCGCGCCTTTCGAAAAAACTCGAGTTCGAGGGAAAGACAAGCGAGGCCTCCGCAGAGAAGAGTGCCGCCCTCAAATGCTTGACCAATCTTATCTCTCAGTACCCGGACGCCCCGGTCGCGGACGAAGCAGCGTTTCTCCTGATCCGGGACAGGTTGGAGGGACTCTCCTCGCCGGAGATGGAACGTACTGCCGCGTCGCTCTACACCGAGTTTCTCGGCCGCTATCCGGAGACGCAGAGATTTGCCGACGCGCTCCTGGGAAGGGCCGAGGCGCTCACAAAACTCTCGCGAGCTCCCGGAGACGATTCCTACAACGAGGCCCTCGCCACTTACGACAAGCTCGTCGGCGAGATTCCGCAGAGCCCTCTCATCGCCCAGGCGCACTACTGGAAGGGGAGGGCGCTGGCCGGCGCCGGAAACGTGGACGCGGCGGAGCAGGAATTTGGAATCGTGTTGGCGAGCTACCCTGCGAGTGCCGTGGCTGCCGACGCGGCGTACGAACTCGCGGAGTGTAAGCTCGCGAAAAGACAGCTCGACGAAGCGATCGCCCTATACGAATCGGCGTATGAGAAGACAAGAAACAGAAACCTCAGAGAGAGAGCCCTCGCGAGAAAGGGAGATTGCCTGCTCGTGCAGGGGAAGTTCGACGAGGCCATTCACGAGTACGAGTACATACTTGAGCGCGACCCCGGTGGAGCGTTCTCGGACGACTTGCTCGTCAAGGAGGCCGACGCTTACCTGGACCGCGGCATGCTGAAGAAGGCGTCCGAGAGCTTCGAGCGATTGGCCGCCCGGTTCCCCAAGAGCCCACTTCTTTCTGAATCACTAAAGAGGAAGGCGGAGGCCGAGGCAGGAGCGGGTGATTTCAAGAAGGCCAGGGCCACGTACGAGCAGATTGTGGAGAGATTCCCCGAGTCCCGCTCGGACACAACTGTGATGATCGGCCTTGCGCGCGCGAGCTTCGAGGCCGGCGATTACAAGTCCAGCCTCGGGGCCTACGAGCAGGTGCTCAGACTCGACATGAGCGATGGCGGGCGGGCGGAAGCCGCTCGCGGGCAAATCCTCTCCCTGGCAAGAATGGGAGACGACGGGAAGGTTCAGAAGAGGCTCTCGTGGTACGGGAAGAATTTCCCGGGCGATACGACACTCGCCTCCGAAATCGACTTCGAGAGGGGCTTGAGCCTCTTCGACAAGAACCAATTTGAAGCAGCGTACGCAAGTCTCTCGCAGGCACAGGCGAAGTTGCCCGCGCAGTCGAGGATCAGAGCGCTCATCACGATGGGCATGTGCAAGCTCAAACTCCAAGACTTTCCGCAGGCATCGAGCCATTTTGAGGAGGCGCTCGCGCTCGGGCCCGCTGACGGCACTTTGGCGTTCACCGCGTACTTCAAGCTCGGCACCTCGCTCTATGCTCAGGCGAAGTACGACGAAGCTTCGCGCGCTTATCTGAGCGCGGGGGCGGTGTCGCCGGACTCCTCTTCACGGTGCGAAGCGTGGTACAATGCTGGTCTGTGCATGGAGAGGACCGAGAACTGGACGGAGGCCGCCTCCGTCTATGAAAAGGTTGCCGCCGCGTGCAAGGGCAAGCTGAGCCAGGACGCGGTCTTCAAGAGCGGCTACGCCTATCTCAACGCCGGCCAGCGGCCGAAGGCGCTGGAGCGGCTCAAGGCTGCGTTGGAGAGCGGCGCCGATGACGAGAAGCCGGAGATCCAGTACTGGATAGGCGAAACGTACGCGGCGATGGGAGAGTTCGAAAGAGCCGCCTCTGAATTCTTGAAGGTGCCCCTCGTCTACGGCGAAGGCTCTCTCTGGGCAGTGACCGCTCGCTACAAAGCGGGTCTCGCATTTGAAGAGACCGGAAACGTCGAGGCCGCCGCCAAGCAATACAGACTCTTACTGGAAAGAGAAGGTGAAAACTCGGAGTGGGGAAGCATGGCAAAAGAGAGGCTGCAGAAGCTTTCCAAGTGAAGGTTCCCTCCGGTCTCCAAGTGGAGGGTTCCTCCGGGTCGACGCCTGGTTTCATTTCGGTGAGAGGGGCGAGGGAGCACAACCTCAAGAACATAGACGTCGACATCCCGAGGAACTCGCTCATCGTTGTGACGGGCGTGAGCGGCTCCGGAAAAAGCTCACTCGCTTTCGACACGATCTACGCCGAGGGCCAGAGGCGCTACGTCGAGTCCCTCTCCGCCTACGCGCGGCAATTCCTGGGCCAGATGGAAAAGCCCGACGTGGATTCCATCGAGGGGCTCTCTCCCGCAATCTCCATCGAACAGCGCACCGCAGGCGCAAACCCCCGTTCCACCGTGGCCACGGTCACGGAGCTATACGACTACCTGAGGCTCATCTTCTCCAGACTGGGAGTGCAGCACTGTCACAAATGTGGCGCCCTGATAGGCGCCCAGACGCCTTCTCAAATCGTCGACTCGCTCATCGAGGTGGCGAACGGCAAAACCGTCCAGGTGATGGCTCCCATCGTGAGGGGCCGCAAGGGCGAATACAAAAAGGAACTGGACGCGGCGAGGAGACAAGGGTTCCTGCGAGCGCGAATAGACGGAGAACTGGTCGAACTCGAGAAAGTCGAGGCTCTCAAGAAAACCAAGAAACACACGATTGACATTCTCGTGGACAGGCTCACGGCGGATGCAAAGAACCAGTCGAGACTGGTGGACTCCGTCGAAACGGCGCTAAAGGCGGCCGGGGGAGTTGTGAGTGTTCTGGTGGGTGGGGGCGGTGGAGCCGGCGGGGTGGGCGGAAGCGGCAAGGAAGGTTCGGGTGCCACAGCTGGTCGCGGCGGTCCCGCGAAGGAACTGCTGTTCAGCGAGAAGAGGGCGTGCGTTCGGTGCGGAATCGGCTTCGACGACTTAAAGCCCCGCAATTTCTCTTTCAACAATCCCTACGGCGCATGCTCCACGTGCGACGGCCTCGGCACGCGGCTTGAGATAGACCCGTCACTGGTCGTTCCGAACCCGACGCTCTCCATCTCGAAGGGCGCAGTCGCGGCCTGGGGAGCCTCCAGCTCCGTGTGGTTCAACAGCCAGATGCGGGCCCTGGCGAAGCACTACGATTTCGACTTGGACATGCCGTTTCAGGAGCTGCCCGAGCGCGTAAAGGAAATCATCCTCTTTGGAGCCGGGCACGACGAAGTCGAGTTCACCTACAAGAGCAAGAACTTCACGATGAAAGGGAAGAGGAAATTCCCGGGAATCGTCCACGATCTGGCGAGAAGATACAGGGCCACGACCTCGGGGGCCGTGAGAGACTGGTTGGACGGCTTCATGGCTCGGGGGCAATGCCCGGTGTGTGAGGGGAAGCGGCTTAAGCCCGAGAGCCTCGCCGTCACACTCAAGGGGCGAAACATCGCCGAGTACGCGTCTCTCTCCGTCAAGGAAGCCAAAGCACTCTTCGAGAAAATGGAGTTCCGAGGAAGCGAAATCCCCATTGCCGAACCCATACTCAAAGAAATCGTACAGAGACTCAAGTTCCTCTGTGACGTCGGCCTCGACTACCTCACGCTCGACAGAAACGCTGCCACGCTTGCAGGAGGCGAGGCACAGAGATTGAGGCTCGCCACGCAGATAGGATCTAGGCTCAGCGGAGTGCTCTACGTTCTCGACGAACCGAGCATAGGACTCCACCATCGTGACCAAAGGAGACTCCTCGGCACACTCTGCGAACTGAGAGACATGGGCAACACCGTTCTCGTCGTCGAGCACGACAGGGACACGATTCTCTCAGCCGACCATGTGGTCGACCTCGGCCCGGGCGCCGGAGAGAGAGGCGGCTGGCTCGTCGCCACCGGAAAGCCGGCGGAGATTGCACAAAACAGCGCGTCGCTCACGGGCCTCTACCTTTCGGGCAAGAAAGACGTTGAAGTACCTCGGACGAGGAGACGCCCGCAGGGCGCGTGCCTCACCGTGAAGGGCGCCGCCGCAAACAACCTGAAATCAATCGACGTGTCCTTCCCGCTCGGACTCTTCGTGTGTGTGACCGGCGTCTCGGGCTCGGGCAAGAGCACGCTAATAAACGACATCCTATACAGAGCGCTCGCGCGTCATTTCTATTCGTCCCCGGAATCGCCCGGAAAACACAGGGCAATAGAAGGACTCCAGCACATCGACAAAGTCGTGGACATAGACCAGTCGCCGATAGGGAGAACCCCTCGATCAAACGCAGCCACGTACGTGGGCGCCTTCGGCTTCATGAGGTCACTTTTCGCTCAATTGCCCGAGGCCAAAGTGCGGGGATACTTGCCGGGGAGATTCAGCTTCAACGTGCACGGCGGCCGCTGCGAGGCGTGCCAGGGCGACGGCGTCGTCAAGATAGAGATGCACTTTCTCCCCGACGTTTACGTGACATGCGACACGTGCAGGGGCAAGCGATACAACCGCGACACCCTCGAAGTCCTCTACAAGGGGAAAAGCATAGCCGACGTCCTGGACATGACCGTCGACGCGGCGCACCAGTTCTTCCTCCAGATACCGCCCGTTCGGCGAAAGCTCGAGGCGCTCAACAACGTGGGCCTGGGCTATCTCCGGCTCGGACAGCCCGCCACGAGACTCTCCGGAGGCGAGGCCCAGAGAGTGAAGCTCGCGACCGAGCTTTCCAAGGTCGCCACCGGGAAGACGCTCTACATCCTCGACGAACCCACGACAGGCCTCCATTTTGATGACGTGAGACTGCTGCTCCACGTCCTGACCCGACTCGTGGCCGCAGGCAACACCGTAATCGTGATCGAACACAACCTTGACGTCGTGAAAGCGGCGGATCACATCATTGACCTCGGCCCCGAAGGCGGAGATGACGGCGGCCGCGTGGTTGCCCTCGGCACGCCCGAAGAGCTGGCCTCTTGTGCCGCCTCGCATACGGGGAAGGCCCTGAGGGATGTGGTGGGGGTGGGGGGAAAGTAGGGTGTCGGCGTGGTGGTGACGTCAGTGGGGACGTGTGGGGTGAGGTGTACCGGAAGGGGTTTCACAGGTCTCTCATGAGACCAGGCGACATAGGCTGAGAAGCATTCTCGCTCACAAGGTTCACTCCCCGGTCAGGTGTACCCAGAGGACATTTCTCGCACAGTCCTCTCTGCCAAACGACCGAGCTCAGCCGCGGTTGGGCGGGTTTCTGATTCACTTATGATAACTATCGGTCCAAACGGGGCCTGGAGCGAATGGTTATGTGGGGCTACACGTGGACTAGTTGGGCCAGCATATGTACCAATTGATTGGCTGGGGAGCTGCTAGCCCTTCCCGTATCGCCAACGTATGCCTCCGCACTGGCACTGAACCAACTCGGAGCCTTCGGCGTCGGCGAACCAGATTCCTTTACCACACGATGGGCATTTGAAAGACTCGAGGGCCTTCTCACAAGCATCTATGAGCTTGGTGGCCTCAGAGCAAACGACGTCGAAGGTGTGGGAGGCACGGTTGGCCCATGACATGAGTAGCTTGTCCGCTTTGTCCAGGGCATCGATCGCCTCTGTGTGAGTGACGTAGTGATTGTCCTCTTTCTTCTGGAAGGAGGATCTCTTGCCATTCGCTAACAAGCGCTCCAAGAAGTCATGGGCCATCCTGACCTTCCCCCCGAAAACTGGTCCAGTTGAGGCCTCGATTTTGGGGTAGTATTACCCTTAAGGAGGGACTGGACATGAAGGGTTCCCGGTACAGCGAGGAGCAGATAATCGGGATCTTGAAGGAGGTGGAGGCGGGACTGAAGGTGACGGAGGCGTGCCGGAAGTACGGGATGAGTGAGTGGACGTTTTACACGTGGCGGAAGAGGTATCGGGGATTGACGGTACCTGATGTCAGGCGTTTGAAGGGGTTGGAGGAGGAGAATCGTCGTTTGAAGACATTGCTGGCGGAGACGGTGTTGGATAATCGGGCGTTGAAGGATGTTTTGTCAAAAAAATGGTGAGGCCCGCCGCGAGACGTGACGTGGTGGGCTATTTGCGGGGTGGGTATGGGATGAGCGAGCGGCGAGCGTGTAACTTGATGGAAGTGCATCGGTCGACGTGTCGTTATCGAGTGAGAGCGGATCGTAACCGGGAACTTCGGGAGGTACTGAGAAGGTTGGCTGAAGAGCGTTTGCGCTGGGGGCAGGATCGGTTACACGTGCTGCTGCGTCGGCTGGGGTATGTGGTGAACCACAAGAGGACGGAGCGGTTATATCGTGAGCTCGGGTTGTCGTTGCGGCTTCGCAGGCGGCCCAAGCGAGTCAGCAGGGTGAGAGTGGTCTCGGCCTTGCCGGCGCGGCCGAACGAGCGGTGGAGCATGGATGTCATTCATGATCAGTTTGTGGCGGGACGTCGGTTCAAATGTTTGACGTTGGTGGATGACTGCACACGTGAGTCGCCGGCCATCTCGGTAAGCTTATCGATCACTGGAGAAGGGGTTGCGGAGGCACTGGATCGGGTCGGGACTGAACGGCCGTTGCCTGGAGAGATCGTATGTGACAACGCGCCTGAGTTCAATAGTGCTGCTCTTGATCGCTGGGCCTATGAGCACGGCGTCAAGCTCAGTTTTATCGAACCGGGCAAGCCTGTTCAGAATGCTTTCATTGAATCGTTCAACGGGAAGTTCCGGGACGAGTGTTTGAGTCAGCAGTTGTTCTTTGACCTGACTGATGCGAGGGAGAAGATCGAAGCGTGGAGGAGAGACTATAACGAGGTCCGACCGCATCAGTCGTTGAAGAACCAAACGCCGAGAGAGTTTGCGAAGAAGTACGACGAGCAGCTGTCTAAAGAGGGAGAAACCGTGAGGTCACCCCTGGATCAGTAAGAGGGGGGAGGTCAATCCTCCTGTCATTCTTGTCGGCGCGCAGGAAGGGTAGCCTGATGTGGAGGCGCTCTGCGATGAGTGATAGTTCGATGTCCATGATCTTCCGCGCGTCATTTCCTGCTGAGTCTGGGCGCTTTTTGAGGTGGGCGCGGGCATCACCGAAGGTCGTAGTCTTGTGCGACCAGCGGATACCGATATCCGGGGTCTCGTAAGGCAAGAGCGCTCTAAAGGTCCAGTTCTTACTGTCAAGCTGCTGGCGGAGTTCAGCGTACCACTCCCGGTCATGGGTTAGAAGTAGCACCTGCCTCCCGCTGAATTCCTTGTCCAGTACCTCCGCGATCATGCCTCGGTGGTTCCGGTCGAGGCTGACGACCACGTCGTCGAGTATGAGTGGCCGATCCTTGTCCGCTTCTCGCTTGGCCATGGCCAGGAAAATGCAGAGACCAAGACTGTTACGGTAGCCTTCGGAGAGCGTCAGTCTTGGGGAATTCTGCTTGACGCCGTAGAACTTAAGCCCTATGTCGATCGCTTTTTCAGCGTCTTTCGGGACGTAGAGACAGACGGCCTCAATTGACTCTCCCGGGTGCAGGATTGCCCACAACGCCTGTATGTCTGTCGAGATTTCGTCGATCACGGTCTGCGAGCGCAACCTGATTTCGTCCCGGACACCCTGTTCAAGGGAGCTGAGGAACGACGTGAGGGCATGGGCGCGCGCCGCAGAAAGAGCCAGTTCTTTGGCCTCAATCACGGCCTCAGCAACCTCGGCTATCCGCTTGTCCGCCGATAGCTGCTCGACATCAGGAGGGGCGTGCTTTGAGGCGACATCGGCAGCGGTGGTCAGTGGAAGGAGCTTCTTCTCGATTGTTCTTAGCTTCTCTTCCCCACATGACGTGCGAAGTGCCTCGCCGTTGATCTGATCGAGGTATGCTGAGTTCTTAGCCAGGGGGCCTTTGGAAAGTTCATCCCGCCACGACTTGACATCGGCCTTGGCAAGGAGGGTCTTGAGGGACTTAACGCTGTCGCACAGAGCTGCGATAGCCCCCTTGCGGGTGTTGAATGTGTCAATGACATCTTGGAGCCGTCTCCGCTCGGCCTCAATATGCGCCCTAAAGTCGTCGACTGGAATGGACTGCCCGCAGGCTGGGCACTCCACCTCTTCCTCGTCTCCTAGTTTCTCGACGAATTCGTCTGTCGATTGCAGCACCTCTAACTTCTCGGCGATCAACGGCTCGACCGCCTCGGCGAGTTTGGCATTGGCCGCGCGTACAGCGCCGACATGGCCTTTCAGGCCAACGTCGGCTGCATCCCGAAGAGCAAAATATCGCTTCTGCTCTTTAGAGAACCGTTTGACCAGTGTGTCGATAGCTGTCTCCAATTGCTTGCAGTAGGACATGTGGTCTCGTGTGGCAGCCTTGTCCGGGCAATACCTCGAGTGGAGTTCTTCAATCTTTTTGAGTATCTGCTCGTCGCCGTCGGCGCCGAAAGTGAGCCTCCGCTTTCTTTCCACTTCCTGGAGAACGCCCTTGATTTCCTTGAGCTTCGCCTGCTGCTCGACGGATTTAACGAGTTGCCGCAAGTTCTCTGCTGCCACCTCCATTTTGTGCAGCCCCAGAAGAGGAAGTAGAGCGGAGTACTTTCCTCCCTTTGTATCGTGAACGAATGCCGCGACCTCGTCTTGGCGCAGGACGAGGCGCTGGTAGTCCCAGGTACCCATCGCGATTGTCTCAGCTCCTGAACAGATGGAGGACCCATCTGGCTTGATCTCGATTCGTAGTGTCACGTCATCCTTGAATATGATTCTTAGCTCAGTCTTTCTATTCTTGGGCTTGTGGGTGTTGGGGATTGCCCTCTCCTGGTGCTTGCCGCTGTACTCGTGGGCGAGATGTCCGATTCTGCCGCTGTTGAGCACATACTCAATGGCATCCACAAAGCATGATTTTCCTGAACCATTCTCCCCATAAACGACTATGGATTTGCAGTTCGTTTCCAGCAAGACAGGATCGGCTGCGCCGCGAAACCACGCCAGTTGGATGCTCTTTATCCTCATTGCTTCGGCTCCGTCTTGGGTGGGGTGGGGACCATGTCAGCGATGAGTGCCTTCGCGATGCTTGTCAGCTTTGTCAGAGACAGCGGCTGCTCGCTGAGCCCACCACTGAGCAACTTCTCCATTCTTGAGGCGACAGCCTCGATCACAGATGCATGACCTTTGCGTGCTTCGGCGATACGGGACCTAATCCAACGAACCTCATTTGGCATTGGTTTCTCCTCAGGGAACGCCTAGGAATGCTGGATGTGGTTGAAAGTACTCCCATGCTAGGTAACGGTGTGGCTCAACGACGCGAAATCCCACCGCGGATTTTGCGTACAGTGGAGCCGCTTGTTCGCCGTTCCTGTTTCTTGATTACTTTCACCGCGTCATCAAAGAATGCGATGGTGTTGTAATACTTGCACTCTGTCTCTCGGGGGACTTGGTGCATTGCAAGAAACTCTAGGAGTTTTTCTCTTGGTCTTTCCCCATCGCGGCACGGTGATATTGATGGCACGAAGAATACCTTGGGCCAATTCACAGCCTTGACGCGAACTATCTTGACGTTCTTAAGGGGGATGTCGTAATCCGGCATGACGTTGCCCTTTGTCGCGGAGTCATGCTCTAACCATCGCTGGATCATGATTGTTGCATGTGGTGTCGCATGGACTCCGCCGATCCACTCCGCTTTGTCGTACCAAGCTGCTGCGTCCGTGACGGCTTGTCCCATGACGGTGTTTGTTGGATCGTCTACATAGAAGGAGCCGATGGAGATCGAGCCTCTCAGAAGTATCCGGTGCTGCATGGAGTCGACGAGAAACTTCCTGAGGATTGCGAAAAAGGAAGTGATGTCATTGAGTTCTGGCGCTCGTGATCCGCACTTGAGTATAACAAGAATCGTATCGTTGAACGTGAATGTCGTGACGCGGTCGGAAGCGATCCTGCCAAGCACACCTTCGGTTTTCTGGTTGAGGAGTCTGAGGACATAGGATCGTGATTACAAAAAGCGTTCGACCTCGGCATCGTTGTAAGTGGCCGCGCCGAGCGCATCGAGTATTGCTACGATCCCGTTTTGCTGTTCGATTGGAGTTTTCATCTGTTCATCTTCTCGGCGAACATCAACATGAGCCGTTCTGCGGAGCACAGTGAGCAGAATCGGCTCCATGTGATGGTTCGGTCTTTGTCATGGTCTCCAGTAATATTTCGCATCTTTTACTGTAAATGTTCTGTTCAAATCTTCTGCATTGGAGATTTCAATTAGTTGTTTCTGTATGAGATAACCTATGAAACAATTCTTGAGCAATTCATATGTACTTGTCCGAAATAGTGGGAATCCTATATGGGCCAGTAAAGATTTCCATTTAGCTCTATTGCCAGCGATGAAATCAAAAGCATGAGATTCAGTAAATTTTCCTCGTTTGCAATCTTCCCATGTGTAAACATAGGAAAGGTGATTCATGAAGTCGATGGAAAAGCGAGTCGAACAAACCTCTTGTACCCGTCTCCGGAGAAGGAGGTTTTCAATATATTGTTTTAGGGTTAAGAACAACATCGTCACGAAAAGTACAAAAAGAGTCATCTTGATGGTGGCTGGAGAAAAAGGCGAATACTGAGAGATGAAATCTGATGTCTCCTTGACCTTGTTCATCGCAGGCATAAGTGCACCGAGCATGAAGACGAGCCCGAGAGAAGCTAAGCTTCCTGGTGTCGGCTTATACAGCTTTTCGAGATTTCGGCGCTCTTCTTGAAAGCGAGCATCTTCCTTTCTCTTGAGTTCATCTTTCAGTTGCTCGATCTCAAACTCACCGCATTCAATGCGGTGCTTAAGGCGCTCAATCTCCTTATTTGCCTCGTCAAGCTCGTGTTGTGTGAACACGTTGTCATAGATGGGCCTGTATAGCATTAATTCTGCGGGTGTTCTGCGAATTGCCTCATCTTGAATGAATCGGAACAGTTCTGGCATCAGTTCCTGCGCAGCCTTGAAGCGTGCTTCAGCGGTTTTCTTTGACTCCGCGTCAACAAACCTATCTGGATGAATGTGATGACAATATTCCCGGAGCCGCGAATGAAGTTCGATGGGGCTACATTCATCCCGCATGTTTAAGAGATCACGCACCCGTTGGATAATGCTCTTTTGAATGGAATTGTTCATTCTTTCTCTCCCGCCGAACGTCACGGGCGAGCGGCAAGACTTTCCGTCCGCTCCAGCCGGAGATTCGGTAGTTCATTTCTCTTTTGGTTGATCACCCTGTCTTGTCACCACATTGGGTGGAAACTGGGGTTTCTTAGTTGGCTCAGCGGGTTTCGTAGGTTGCTGTGGCACCTTTGGCTGATCTTCAGACATATTTCCTCCCGGGGGTTTCTCTGTTTGAGTGAAATTGACGGTCTCAATCCGTTGCACATCTCGGGGACGTCGCGCCTCGCTCACAGTGAATGGGACCGCGCTCAGAGCCATGAATATGACTCCAAGTACTAGACCTATATTTGCCCTGTACAGGAAGGCAGCTCTGGAGATGTTGTTCTCCATGTTGACGCTTGCGGCTTCCGCATAACTTCGTTCGAGTTCATCTTCAAACTCTTTCTCAGCTTCTGACTCTGACCTGTTCAAAGCACGGTAATACGCCTTGTTGTTTGTGGAATACGCTAGCAGGTCGTTACAGGATGGTAGGACCAAATACTTGTAACGGTGCATGACTCGTACAATGTAGTAGAACGCTGCGATTAGGGCAAGAAAAGCTGCGAGCACACAGACAAGAAAGATGTAGGTCAAGTAGCCTGAAGAGTAGGCGAACAGTTTCACAAACGAAAAAGCTACCCCAGTGAGGCCAGTTAGCACCGCTATGGGTAGCGTAACTGCACCTTCGATCTGTTGTCTGCGGTTGAGCTCAAAGTAATATTGCTCTTTCATCAAATCAACGCTCATGGGATTTCGACCGCTTAGAATCACCGAACGCCAGCAATAACCTGGCGCCGCGCAGCGACGCTCAGGTTATTGTCTTGTCCGCCCTTTTTCTCTCGATGAATCAAGAGACTCGATCATCTTCGTGATCAACCTTGCCGTACAGGCGAGTTGTGCGCATGCCACTTTGGCCGAGAAATCTTGCCAGGTCGCAAGATTTCTGAAAACCCCACCCTGATTCAGCGGAGAGTCTTGAACAAGAGAATAGAAAGTCTTAAGAATTCCCGCGTGTTCGCCGTTGATCACAGGGACTACCACGGGCTGTTTCCTCAGCGCATCAGCCATTCGTGTCGCATACACGTACTGGCGGATGAGTTGGTATGTGTCTTCCCAGTCTTTGAGGCTCTCCAGTTCTACGAACCCTGACACCTTCGCGTAGGATCTCATTCGGCGCATAGCACCGCTTTCCTTGCCGTTAGATCTATTTGTTTGTGCCTTCCAAGGTGATTGGCCGCCGTTGAGGTTTAGTTTGCACTCGACGAAAGCGACCTCGCCCTCGGTCACAAGCACAAGATCGGGCTCAGTCATAGTGCCCCTGAGTTGCCCGTCAACGGTTCTGATGAGGATGCTTAGGAGTTGCTGGATCTCACTATGCTTCTCAACATCACATCCCCAGAACAGGACGGATTCGACAGCTGAAAGACCGAGCACCTCAGATACCACTTGAAGGCCCCTTGGGCCTTCAATCTGGAGGCTGCGGAAGACGTTCCATGTCATGGCGTCTTCACTGTTGGCCACACCGAGGTAAGCCTTGCCTCCATCCTTTCCCGGCTTCCAGAGGCTCTCGCCTGCGAAGTGGTCACGCCATGCCTTCTGGATAAGTACGGGATTGTGCGGGTCGGCGATGAGATTTGTTCGAAAGTCATACTGCGCGAGGTGTTCCGGTATCATTTCTTTGTCTTCTCTCTGGTGAACGGTGGGGCTCACCCTCGGGATGCACAGCGGACTGGCGGGTGGAGCGGCTGGTTATGGCTCGTGACATAGATGCCCAATGCTGACTCACCTCCGCCACCGAAAAGCGGCGAGCCTACGTACTTGTTTCGCACCATCCGGGCCAGTGATTGAAAGCGCCTGTCTCTGGGCATCGAGGAGCCACCTGGACATGGATGGGCGTATGACCTGTTTCCGGCTGGGGCGAGCAGCGACTCCCTGAATGAGAAACGAAAGAAGCGGTGCGGCCTGGCGGTCCAGGGCGAGACGAGATATCAGAGAAGTCAGCCACTGATAATCAAGCAAGAGCGGTTCGCGAAACTTAAACAAGAGACTATCCGCTACGATCCGCGTGAGATCATCCGTGGCTATGGAAGTCAGGGCCCTAGGATTCTGTGTCGTCCTGCGGAAGAAGGCTCGCTTGTGCGTCCTAGCATAGTCCCCTAGGGCGCGACCCCGACTTAAAGGGACGAGCAGGCGACCGACTGCCCGCATTGACTCGGGGCGTCGATCTCTCTCCAGCTGTGTCATCCGACCGATGACATAATCCCACGGCTTGAGGTGACGCCGGGAGCCCCGCGAGCCGCCGGAGGATGAGGGCATGGATGTGCCGACGGGGGAACCAACCAACATGTGCCTGACCGTCCTGCCCAAGGCAAAGATGTCACCCCTAGCATCGACAGATTGCGGATCCTGGGCTTGCTCGGGCGGGAGGTAGTATAGCGTGCCCAGCATGGAGTCCTCACCGCAAGTGAAAGTATGCCAATCCGCGATTCGGCACATCCCAAAGTCTGCGAGCTTGGGATGGCCATTGGTGGCAAAGAGGATGTTGGCAGGCTTGATATCGCGGTGCACTATGCCTGTGTTGTGGGCATATTGCAGGGCCGAACATATGGGCCACAGTATATCCAGTACGGCTTGCTGTCTCATGGGCCCATTCTCAATCATCTTCTCGAGGGATCCGCCCCCGCAGAACTCCATGACATAATACGGATTGTCTGCGTTGACGTTGCAGTCGTATATGGGCACGATGCTCGGGTGGTTCAGCCTGATCATCGCCTGAACTTCGCGAATGAAGCGTTGCTTGTGTCGGTCCAACGACGCCTTGGCTGCAGGAGCTTCCTCGCGAAGTGGCCTGAGAGACTTCAGTACGAGTCTCTGGCCAGACAGCCGATCGAGAACGAGGAACGTGACCGCTACCGAGCCCGATTCAACTTGCCGTATCACCTGATAGTGCTCGTCAATGAGTCTCTCTGCCATCCTGATGTTCCCCCCTAGAGTGCTGCGAGGCGGCTCCGCATGCCCACTGGACCGTGCCGAAGCTCACCAGAGTAGCTGTAACGTCGCAAATCAGCGGCGCGGTTTACCGCGTACGCTGGATCTGTCTGGCTCGGCCGTTCCGTTCTTGTGGATCTTCTGCTTCACATACGTAGGTACCTCTCCTAGCTCCGGTTCCGTGTCGCAATCGAAAATGCACAGCACAAGTTCTTTGAGCCTTTCAGGATCTATGTCTGACTCTTTGCCCCAGTCAAAGGCGTACTTTGACTTCATATAAATTGGAAGGGCTTCATCGGCAGCATCTTCACGGATGATGGCAATGTACTTCCGTTTGTTATCGCCTTGAGCAAGCATGTCGCCTTGAATGACCATTGTCTCCCAGCCCACCCCCCCTTTTCGGAAATCCGCCTTCTCCATGTAGTACTTGTCGCAGACAAGTAGCACCTTCTCCGCCATGATGACCTCATTTGCCATCCATTGTGGAAGGTCAAATCCGGGTTTCAAGTGAAATGCATCAAGACGTGCGTCCACCCCGTGTTCGCGTAACGCTGTGGCCAGCAACTTGACCCAAGATGCGTTGTTCTTGTTGGTTCCAGTGTAACTAATGAATACCCTTGGGTGAGGAATTGGCTTCTCTTCCGACGCGACCTTACGGGCGGCAGAGAGGTTCCGATATGCCTCACGCGTGAAGCAGAACACGTTGAAGATGATGTCCTTTTCTGCGGCAAGAATGGACCGGAGGGCCTCAAAGGAATCCACAGGTGTCATTCCTCCGGCACCCGATCCAAGGAGAGGGATATTGACTATTCTAATCTGATTCGCGGTCGCATAGCGGACAATTTCCCCTGCGATTTGGCTGATTGCCTCCGCTTCAGACGTGATCGTGTTCGCGTTGACCGATGCAGCGTATCCAATCGTACTGGCGAACTCATACCTTGACTCTCGGAAGTGAACCTTTCCATATGGAATGTGGCCGACCATCGTGGGCAGACCGCGTTCGTGAAGGTTCGTGTATACCGAGTGAGTCACCCCCCCACCGCTGTCACACGGAACGATCAGGAGGTCGCATTTTGAGTCAAAGATGCTGCCATGAATGAGATGTATCATCGATTTCCTCTTGCCGAACGTCGCCGTTCACCGGCTCGGCGAAGCCGAGTCCGTGTGCAGCGGCTGGTTCGGCATGATGACTAGCTCATCCCGTGATTAGTCTTCACTCCCAATGTCCATATGTAGCAACAGCACGGCAATATCGCCCTCGAAACTCATCTCGACACTTCGTTCATCAACCGGGAAGTCAATCGCCCGTCCTAGGTTAGCGGTGCGAATCAAGCGAGTGGCGAAGGAGTCGACCTCTGGATTTGCGGTCGCCCCACGCCAACAAGTGAATTCCCCTATGTTGATCTGAGTCCACCCTCGGATGAAATCGTAGAGGTCGCGAGCGAAGTGGAGGTTGCCCAAGAAGGGGATGCCAAGCCCGACGCCTGGCCATGGAACGGGTCCGATTCTACGCATAACATCGCGAAGGATGAAGTAATACTCATCTGGGTCAAGACCCGGAAATGGAACAGGTCCACTCGCGAAGCTTGACTGCAGTCCACCCTGCTGAAGAACACTTGGGAAACTCACGTCTGCCGGCTCCAGCGTCGAGCTCTGTGCCAAGAACTCTGCAAGGAGTGGTGCTGATGCGAAGATCATCTCGCCTGGTTCAGAGAGGAGCCCGAATGCTCCAAGACAACCAGTGGAATTCCGGAACACGACATCATCCATGCCGCGGAATATACCGCGATTGCCGGTGAAAGGCGGGAAGTTCTTGAGCAGGAACAATTGCTCTGCGTCTATGCCCCAATTCTGGTTCTTCGCCTTTTTGTTTTGGATAATACACACACGCTCAACAAGCCGGCGCTTTCCCGCCGTCACAATGGAGATCGCAACCATATCTCCTAGTTCTCTAGTAGTGGGCTTGTCGCGAAAGTTGAACTCGACGTACGAGCGCGGGCCATGGATCTTGTTTGCCGCTATGTGGATCAGTCTGCCATACGACTTCTCGTTAATCGCGGTGACGAGTCTCGTGATGATCGAAACTTCATTCTCAGCGGATGCATATGCTTGGCTGAGGGCATCGTAGGCGGCACGGACAACCCCGTTCTGGAAGTTGACAAAGTCGGTGTCATGGGCCAACTGTGCGGCAATTTCAAAGAACCTACGCATACTCGGTTTCCCTATTCTTCTCATTCTGTCGTGCCGAACGCGCGGGGTCAGCTGCGGCGCGGCTCGCGCCAGACGTTGTTATTGCCTCGGCGCCCCGGCCGCTGGAGCCCGAAGTTAGGCTTCAATCTCATACGTTACCTATGAGGGCCAAGGATAAGAACCAGAACACCATGAACATGATGTAGAGGCCCTTGGTCGCACGAAACATGAGGTTCGATCTAGGTCTCTCCTCCATGGTGTTGTACTGGAGGAGCCTCTCCAGCTCCCGGGCCTTCTCCTGATAGTAACGAATGAGCTGTTCGAGGCGCCGCTCGTAGCCGAAGAAGACGAAGGTAACGCCCAGCCCGATCACTCTGAATGCGATGAGCACGGAGTGCGTGACACCCTTCTCCGGCGAAATAAGTCCGAAGGCCGCTGAAACCGCGGCCGCTGAGACGGCAAAGTAAACAGAGACCATGACAAAGCGAAGAGAACTGTAGTGGCGAAGATAGAGATTCGCTTCCGTGTACTCTTGATCCCGATGAGGTTGGATGGGTGTGTTCTGGAGAGTGCCCGACATGGTTTCTCCCGAGTCTGATGAAGCCCAACTACTGGTCATGCCGTTTCGAGATAAGTACCTTTAGAACGTCTTCTCTTCCGGATAACACTCACGGTTTAGTGGTCTCTATCTATCTCGGCCTTATGCACCTATGCTCAATTGTGAGAACTGCCTCGGTCTTATGCGGGTTCCGTCCATAACCGGGTGTTTTGTCGTAGAATTCAATCCGTGACGGTCCTGCCCGTTGCCTTTTCATTCTCGGTACACTCGCCGGTGAAGACGTGTATTTTGCCTGAGCGCGCAACTGTTGGTTCTGCCGCTGCCGATGGAGCAGTCGCGTTCAACCTTTGAAAGATATCACACAATGTACATCATGTCAATCGTTTAATCAGCCTTCATGTTGGCATGTCACGTACATGGTTTGGTCACTGTTTTCTCGCGTCACAGGCACAAAATAACAAGTTGATTTGTAGAGGCGCCGTAGCTATATTGTCGTTCTGGTAGAGCCACGCTTCCAACGGGACGAGTGCAAGAACTTGAAGAAAATGATGGCTCGGACGCTCAGCGCCTTACCGCTAGGCGGAAGCGTCAATCTTCTTGTCTGAGAACGCAGGTGGGGATCTGTGCGGCGGTCCGGCTGACGCACCAGGATTGGGGTATTACAGGAATTGACTAGTGTGATTGAACGGCGTCAACGGCTGGGGTTTCTGATTCTCACCGTTTTCCTTGCCTTGAACCTGTTATCTATTGGCATGGCTGCAGCGCCGGTCCCTCCAGCGGAGGCCGAACCGCCTGCATCGGTGGCGTCGCGACCACCGGCAGAGTCTCTACGGGGAGCGCCATCCTTCTCATGCACCAGCGCGACTGCAGTGTCACCTGAACCCGCAACGTCCCCAGCATCGCCGTCGTCGCCACCTCCTGAAAAGCCGCTTCGGCTGGTGCCACCCTCACCTCCTGCAACCCCGCCTTCCCCGGAGCTGTCCCCATGGGGAGCGCCGTCCTTCGTGCCATCGCCTCGCATTGCCGGTGAGGCGCAAACGTGCACCCTCGCGGTTGGGGAGGGGCTGTACGCCGTGTGTCGGCAGCGCGGGCTCTCGCACTCGGCTGTTGCCCGCGCCAACCGCATCGCCGATCCCAATATTGTGCAGTTGGGCAAGGTGCTGATCCTCCCCACTCGATACATCTTACCTGCGGTGCGAGACGAAGGGGTGGTCGTCAATATCCCCGAGTACCGCCTTTACCTGTTCCGTGGGGGAGCGCTTCGCGCAGTCTATCCAATCGCAGTCGGCCTGCCGACGTGGCAGACGCCGTTGGGTTCCTTTACCGTGACTTGCAAGGTGAAAAACCCGGCCTGGTACATGCCGCCGGAGTTGGCGGAGCGCGAGCACGTCAAGCGTGAAATCATACCGGCTGGACCGGAGAATCCTCTGGGAGACTTCTGGATCGGGATTTCCTTGAAACACGTCGGAATCCACAGCACGAACTCTCCCATGACGGTGGGGCGCGCGCTGAGTCACGGGTGCATGCGCCTGTACCCCGAGCACCTCGATGTGCTGAGCACGGAGGTCACGGTTGGCGAATCAGGCGAGATTCTCTACTTGCCTGTGAAAGTCGCCCTTGAGGGAGACGATGTGTTGGTGGAGGTTCATCCCGACGTTTATGGTCTTGTGCCTAACCTTGGCAAGGCAGCCCAGGAACGTCTCAAGGCTCTCGGTGTGTGGGAAAGGGTGGACATTGCACTTCTCCGTCGCGCAATCTTCGAGGCCCGAGGCATCCCCGTTGCTGTCAACGTTTCCGCCAACACGCAGTAGCTGATCTGCAGGGCGAGGTTGACAGTTCTGAATCTTCGCCTCTGCATCATCCACTTTCAGCGGACCCCGCCAGTGCGAGATTGGCGCGTCTCATTCCGACTCAAGATGGCGCCGGCTAGCGGCACTCTTCTGTTGTTCGCTTCCTTGCAGACCAGATGCGCGTGTGCTATTATGCTACGCGTGTTTTTGGTCGCCTACGCTAGGTCGCATGGCCGAGGTCAGGTAGTAATAACGGGTGCAGACGCAGGGCAATAACAGAGGACTTTCATGGTTAAAGAGATTCCTCTCGTTCAGACGCACCGCGAGCTTGGGGCACGCCTCGTCGAGTTCGCCGGCTGGCTCATGCCGATACAGTACGCGGGGCTCGTGGAAGAGCACAAGGCCGTAAGGGAGGCCGTCGGCCTTTTCGACGTCTCCCTCATGGGGGAGATATGGTTTCGGGGCCCGAGCGGCGTAGAGGCTGCAGACCGGCTTGTCACAAATGACGTTTCCTCGCTCGAGCCAGGCGCTTCTCTTTACTCGCCGATGTGCAATGAGCGCGGCGGGATCGTCGACGACGTCCTCGTCTACAGGGTGGGGGAAGACGTTCTCTTTGTCGTGAACGCCTCCAACACGGACAAGGATTTCGAGTGGATCCGTTCCCACTGCGATAAAGCCGTGCGGATCGAGAATCTCTCCGCCGAGACCGTTCAATTGGCCTTGCAGGGGCCCAAGACGGAGGAGGTTCTTGCGACGGTGGGGCTCGGCGGACTGGCGTCTGTCGGACACAACAGGCTCACGAACGTGAACTTCCAGGGGAAGGACGTGCTTGTTGCGAGGACAGGCTACACCGGCGAGGATGGATTCGAGTTCTATTACAAGAGAAATGGCGCTGACAGGATTTGGAAGGCGCTCTTCGATGCCGGGAGCCCCCTCGGGTTAAAGCCGATTGGATTGGGCGCGAGAGATACGCTCAGGCTCGAGATGGGATACTGTCTCTACGGGAATGATATTGATGATGCTACCACTCCTCTCGAAGCAGGACTGGGGTGGACGGTCAAGCTTGGCAAGGCGGGCTTCATCGGAAAGGAAGCTCTTGTCGGGGAGAAGGCGAGCGGCCTCAAGAGAAAGCTCGTGGGGATGGAGATGCTGGAGAATGCGATTCCGCGCAAGGGCTGCCCCGTGGCAACCGATCCCGGGGCCAGAGAGATAGGCGTCGTGACGAGCGGGACATTCTCGCCGTCTCTCCACAAGGGACTTGCGATGGGATACGTACCGCCGGAGAAGTCCATCGTTGGAACGGAGCTATCCATTCTTGTGCGCGGAAAGGAATGCAAGGCGCGCGTCACGAAGCTGCCTTTCTACAAGTGTGGCAGTCGGAAATAACAACAGATAAGAGCGAGGAGAGAAATGGTACCGGAGAACCTCAAATACACTGACCAGCATGAGTGGGTGCGCGTTGAAGGTGATACGGCGGTGGTCGGCATCACCGATTACGCGCAAGGCGAGCTCGGAGACATCGTGTACGTGGAGCTTCCGCTAGTGGGTTCATCCACCGCGGTCAAGAAGGCCTTCGGCGTCGTCGAGGCCGTGAAGACGGTCAGCGATCTTTACGCTCCTGTCTCGGGCCAAGTGACGGCCGTCAATGAAGGGCTCGCGACCGATGCTGTGGTAGTGAACAAGAGCCCTTACGACGAGGGCTGGATGATAAAGATCAAGATGTCTAATCCTTCCGACGTTGATTCTCTCTTGAGCCCCGCCGAGTATAAGAAGCTTATAGGGAAGGAATAGACAAATAGGAGCCGAGTACTGGCGGGCAGGCGGGGAAGTACAAATAGTTGGAACGGGCCCGGAATAGGTGACGAACGGGCGAGGATTCGTGATGGCGACTTACGTGGGCCGAAGCGAGAACGAAAGACAGGAGATGTTGCGCACCGTCGGAGTGCGGGCGCTCGAGGATCTCTTGAGCTCTGTGCCTCCTGCTATCAGAGGGAAGGCACGAATTGCCCTTGAGGACGGCCTTTCCGAATTCGACATGGCGGCGTCCATGTCGGAGCTTGCTTCAGAGAACGCTTCTTCGCGCGGCGCGGTCTGTTTTGCGGGCGCGGGCGTGTACGATCATTTTGTCCCGGCCGCGGTCCGGCAGTTGCTTCTGAGAAGTGAATTCTACACGTGCTACACGCCGTATCAGGCCGAGGTGAGCCAGGGCACGCTTCAGGCGATATTCGAGTTTCAGTCGTTGATGTGCAGGCTCACGGGAATGGACGTGTGCAACGCGTCCATGTACGACGCGGCGACTGCTCTGGCCGAAGCCGCCCTCCTCGCAGTCAACGCGACGGAAAAGAGGAGAGTCCTCGTTTCTGCGGGTGTTCACCCGAACTACAGAAAGGTGCTCAGCACTTATTGCGCTGCCGCCAAGATTGAAGTCGAGGAAATCCCTTTGGACGGCGGTACTACTGATGTCACTAAATTGGCGGCGGCCCTGGAAGAGGTCGCACCGAGAGGAGCCGCCCTCGAAGGAGGAGCAGCCCCGAAACAGGGAGCACCCCCAACACACGGAGCGGCTCTGAAAGGTGGAGTCGCCTGCTTCATACATCAGCAGCCAAATTTCTACGGCGTGGTGGAGGACACGAGCCGGTTGGGGGAAGTGCTATCCGGAAATCCTGCCTTGCTTGTGTCCTGCGTGGATCCGCTTTCGCTTTCGGTCCTGGAGCCGCCTGGGAGCTACGGTGCTGACGTGGTCGTGGGGGAGGGGCAGGCGTTAGGGAGCGCGATGAATTTCGGGGGGCCTCTGGTTGGCTTTTTTGCGTCGCGCAGTGAATACGTGAGGCGCCTACCTGGGCGCATCGTGGGAATGACGACCGACAATTCCGGAAGGCGCGGCTTCGTTCTCACACTTCAGACGAGAGAGCAACACATAAGACGTGCCAAGGCGACGTCCAACATCTGTACTAACGAAGCTCTGGTAGCGCTCACCGCCACCATCTACTTGGCTCTGGTGGGCGAGAGAGGACTCAAGGAATTGGCGTCGCAATGCCTGGCAAAGAGTCACTACGCGGCGGAGAAACTAGCGGGCCTTGACGGATTCTCTCTCGCGTTCGAACAGCCGTTCTTCAAAGAGTTTGTTCTGAGGTGCCCGGTTCCGGCGGAGGCTCTGGTCGAGGGGGTTCTCTCGAAGGGTATGCTGGCCGGCGTGCCGCTTTCTCGTTTTTCGGATAACGAGAAGCTTCTTCTCGTGGCAGTGACCGAGAAGAGAACAAAGAAGGAGATCGATGGTCTCTGCACAGCCGTGGATGAAGTAGCGAAGGGGCTCCGGCTGAGTGGGGGGAGTAAGTCCAAACATGGATAAAGACAAGTGTTGCGAAACCGCTGCACAGCCGCGCGTCGTGGAGCCTCTCGTTTTTGAGCTTCACTGCGAGGGGCACAACTCGTTCTCGCCTCCGCGGCTTGATGTGCCGAGTGCCGCCATTGCAGATTTGATACCTCACCATCTCCTGCGCAATAAGGGTGCCGAACTGCCCGAAGTCAGCGAGCCTGAGGTCGTGAGACATTTCACGAGGCTCTCCTCACTGAACTACCACGTGGACAAGGGCATGTATCCTCTCGGTTCGTGCACGATGAAATACAATCCGAAGGTGAACGAGGAAGTCGCTGCTCTGCCTGGGTTCAAGGACCTCCATCCGCTCTGTCCTCCGGCGGCAGCGCAGGGAGCGCTACGGCTCATGCATCTTCTTGCGGACGCTCTTTGCAGGATAACCGGCATGAGAGAGTTCTGTCTCCACCCTGCCGCAGGAGCGCACGGCGAGCTTACCGGAATGATGATCGCGGCGGCCTATCATCGCGACAAGAAAAACCGGAAGGACACGGTCCTCATACCCGACTCCGCGCACGGCACCAACCCGGCCAGCGTCAATCTCGCCGGATTCAAGGTCGTGGAGGTGAAATCCGGTAAGAATGGCTGCGTAAACGCCGAATCCCTGAAAGCGGTCATGGGTGACAACGTGGCCGCCTTGATGCTCACAAATCCGAACACGCTGGGTCTTTTCGAAGAAGACGTGCTTGAGCTGGCGCAGATTGTTCACTCCGTGGACGGCCTCATGTATCTTGACGGCGCAAACATGAATGCTCTGATGGGCGTGGCGAAGCCGGCGGACATGGGCTTTGACATAATGCACTTGAACCTCCACAAGACTTTTTCCACGCCTCACGGTGGTGGAGGGCCTGGCTCCGGGCCGGTCGGCGTGAGCGAGAAGTTGCGAGCGTTTCTCCCCGTGCCTCGGATAGTAGGGGAAGAGACCAGCTTTACCCTCGACTACGACGCGCCGAAGAGCATCGGGATGATACACAGCTTCTACGGGAATTTCGCCGTGATGGTCAAGGCCTACGCGTACATACTTTCGCTGGGCGGAAAGGGGCTCGAGGAAGTGTCGAGGGAAGCGATCCTCAACGCAAACTATCTTAAGGCGCTTCTTTCGCCGTACTTGGACGTTCCATACGACAAACCCTGCATGCACGAATTCGTGCTGTCCGGGAAGAGGCAGAAGGCGTTGGGCGTGAGGACTCTCGACATTGCGAAGAGGCTCCTGGACCTTGGGTTTCACGCTCCTACCGTCTATTTCCCGCTCATCGTCGAAGAAGCCCTGATGATAGAGCCGACGGAGACCGAGACCAAGCGAGAGCTGGATAGGTTCGCTGGCGCCATGA
This sequence comes from Candidatus Eisenbacteria bacterium, assembly GCA_026388185.1. Classification (NCBI taxonomy): domain Bacteria; phylum Candidatus Eiseniibacteriota; species Candidatus Eiseniibacteriota bacterium. The sequence goes on from JAPLKG010000008.1 coordinate 523,639, forward strand.
GGACGATCGTCGAGGAGGTGGAAAAGAATCCCGACCTGGTGAAACAGGCGCCTTCCACCACGCCTGTCGGCAGACTCGATGAGGGTAAGGCGGCGCGCGAGCTGAGGCTCAAGTGGTGACGGAATCCCCTGGTGCTTTCCCTGAGAAGTTGACCTGGTCCGTGAGACCGTGTACAATGGACCGAAAACGATGCGCGTGGGTGATAGCAGTCATCGTGCTGTTCGGTATCGGGGTCGTTCTTGTTCTGGGCGACCTCTTTGTTGCGGCGCTGTCAGTCGTCGTGCTCTTTGGCTCTCTGCACAGCTACTTCTTCACGGCATCGTATTCGCTCAGCAATGAAGGCGTAGAAATAAAAGGTCCCTTCGGTACGCAGAAAAGGGAATGGGGCCGCTTCAAGAGCTTCTGGGTCGACGCCAACGGCCTAAGTTTGAGCCCGTTCACCAAGCGTTCGTGGCTCGAGCACTACAGGGGGATGAGGTTACTTTTCGGCCCTAACAGGGACGAAGTGGTGGAGTTCGTGACCAGGATAATGGGGAAGGAAGCTCGTCGTGGACAAAGGGTTACACCAGTTCCTTAAAGAAGACCTTAAAGGAGATTTCAAGGACGACGAGGCAATACTCGACACCGTAGCCACCAAGATCACCCGAAGGGGGTTGGGCGTGGCCGCGATATTCTTTCTTGAATCCTCGAAGCCTTTGAGCTTTCTGGGGAGTCAGGTTCTGGTGTTCTTTGAGCCGTTCGTTAAGACTTTTTTCCAGGTCAAGAACTACGAACGATTCTGTCTTCTCCTGGAAAACAGGGAGAACGTCGAGAAGCTCATTCAGAAAATCGAGGATCAGGAAGAGAAGTTGAGCGAGGAGAAGAGGGAGGAGAAGAGGGTGAAGAAGGAGCAGAAAAGGGAGAAGACGAGGGAGAAGAAAGAGCATGAGCATTCCAAGTCCTGATGGTGTGAATACGATTCTTGCGACCGATTGTGGAAGCACCACCACAAAGGCCATTTTCATAGAGAGAAAGGGAGACGAGTACAGGCTCATAGTGCGTGGCGAAGCTCCCACGACCGTCGAGGCGCCGTTCGAGGACGTGACCAAGGGGGTCCTCAACGCCGTGAGGGAGGTTGAGGAACTCGCGGGCCGAAAGATCCTGGACGACGAGACCATCATGACTCCCGCCAGGAACGGAGAAGGTGTTGACCTTTACGTTTCCACTTCGAGCGCCGGCGGCGGCCTGCAAATGATGGTGTTTGGCGTTGTGAAGACGATGACGGCCGAGAGCGCGCAGAGAGCGGCCCTGGGCGCGGGCGCCATCGTGATGGACGTGATAGCTTCGAACGACGGAAGGCTCCCTTACCAGAAGATAAAGCGCATCAGGCAACTTAGGCCCGACATGATCCTTCTCTCGGGAGGCATTGACGGCGGCACGACCGCGCACGTTGCGGAGCTTGCCGAGCTTCTTTCCGCCGCCGATCCCAAGGCCAGACTCGGCGCCGGTTATCTTCTGCCCGTCATATACGCGGGCAACAAGGACGCGAGAGACATCGTGAGGGAGAGGTTGGAGAGCAAGACCGCTCTCGTCATTACCGATAACTTGAGACCGGTCCTCGAACGCGAGAACCTCGGACCTGCGAGAATGCAAATACATGATCTCTTCATGGAACACGTCATGGCCCACGCCCCCGGCTACAAGAAGTTGATGGAATGGACGCTCGTGCCGATCATGCCGACGCCCGCCGCGGTCGGCAGGATAATCGAGACGATCGCGCGAGAGGAGAGCATGCAGGTAATAGGGGTGGACATCGGCGGTGCGACCACGGACGTGTTTTCCGTGTTCCAGGGTGTCTTCAACAGAACTGTGAGCGCGAATCTCGGCATGAGTTACAGCATATCTAACGTCCTGGCCGAGACCGGCATCGAGAACATCATGAGGTGGGTGCCGTTCCACGTAGAGGACAAGGACCTGAGGAACAGAATAAAGAACAAGATGATCAGGCCCACCACGATTCCTCAGAGCCTCGATGAGCTGATGATCGAACAGGGTATCGCGAGAGAGGCTTTGAGACTGGCGTTCGAACAACACAAATCTCTCGCCGTGGGGCTTAAGGGGGTGCAGCAGGAGCGGACGATCTCCGACACCTTCGACCAGACCGCGAGCGGTGAGACGCTCGTGAGCCTCAGGGAATTGAACATGCTCGTCGGCAGCGGAGGCGTGTTGTCGCACGCGCCGAGGAGGGTGCAGGCCGCTCTGATGTTGATAGACGCGTTTCTGCCGGAGTGCATCACGCATCTGGCCGTGGACAGTATTTTCATGATGCCTCAGTTGGGAGTTCTCTCCACCGTGCATCCGAAAGCGGCGACCGAGGTATTCAAGAAGGATTGTCTGATTCATCTCGGGACGTGCATCGCGCCAGTCGGCACCGGCAAGGAAAACGCCGAGTGCGTCAAGGTGAGACTCGAAAGAGAAAAGGGTGGCTCCGAAGAGGTGTCCGTCGGTTTTGGCCACATGAAGGTACTGGCCCTGGGGGTTGCCGAGAGCGGTCGCGTGGTGATCAACCCCTCGAAGAACTTCGACGTAGGTGCAGGGCACGGGAAAACGTTCGAGACCAAGGTAGAGGGTGGAGTGGTCGGCCTCATAATCGACTGTAGGGGCCGGCGGCCTTTCCAACTGCCGTCCTCGGCAGAAGAAAGAGTCAGGAAGTTGAACGAATGGAACACCGCCCTCAACATGTATCCTGAGAGAAAATAGAGCGTACCCCGAGAGAAAGTAGGGAGGGAATAGAAGAGTGGCTCACGCATATACACCGGGCGTTACAGTAACGGCAAGGACAAAGCTTGTTAGAGAGAGAAGACTTCCCCTGGCCGGCACCGTGCTTGCCAAAGTGGGAGACCAGGTCAAGGCGGAGCAAGTCGTGGCTCGCACCGAGCTACCTGGTAACGTACAGACCGTGAACGTGGCCAACATCCTGAGCGTCCTGCCGGAGGACGTTGGATCTACATTGACCAAGCCCGTGGGATCACCGCTCAACGAGGGCGAGGTCTTCGCGATGAGCAAGGGTTTTTTCGGCCTCTTCACGTCGAAGTGCAAGAGTCCGATCAACGGCACTCTCGAGAGCATCTCCAACATCACGGGTCAGGCCATCTTGCGAGAGCCTCCGATTCCCGTCGAAGTCCACGCCTACGTTGATGGAAAAGTGATAGAGGCGATGGAAAGGGAAGGCGTCAAGGTCGAGACGGAGTGCTCGTTCCTGCAGGGGATATTCGGAATCGGCGGGGAGACGTGGGGAGAGATAAAACTTCAGGTGGGCAAATCGGACGAACCGCTCGATGTCAACTCCCTCGATGCAGGATGCGCCGGGAAGATCCTCGTCGGCGGTTCCAGGGTGGACAACGCTTTTCTCGAGAAGGCGGCGTCGTTGGGTGTGAGAGGGGTCGTGGTCGGCGGGATAGACGACAAGGACTTGAGGCAGTTTCTGGGCTACGATCTGGGCGTGGCAATCACAGGCTCGGAGGAAAAAGGGATATCGCTGATAATCACCGAAGGATTTGGCGGGATGAGGATGGCGGAGAAGACGTTCTCACTTCTTCGTTCACTCGAGGGCAGAAAGGCTTCGATGAGCGGAGTGACTCAAATCAGAGCCGGTGTGATGAGGCCGGAGGTCATAGTCTCGATGGACGGCAGAACGGGGCCCTCGGCGGGAAAGGGGAGCATTTTCTCGTCCTCGGGTCTCGAGGTCGGAAGCGCCATTCGGGTTATCAGAGAGCCGCACTTCGGGAGGCTTGGGCGCGTGGCCGATCTTCCTCCCGAGCTTCGCATGCTGGAAACGGAAGCCAAGGTGAGGGTGTTGGAGGTAGAGTTTGAGGACGGCACGAAGGCCGTGATGCCAAGGGCCAACGTCGAGATGATAGAAGGATAGGATCGCCGGGCAGTTCTGCCCTTGACCCTTTGAGTGTATCTAGTATCATGCCCTCGGAGAGCGACTCTCCGGGGGTTTTTCTTTCATGGTCAAGGAAGAGGCGATGAATAAGAGCAATGTGAGGACGTGGGGATTTCTTCTTTTTCTTCTATTGCCTCTGCTGTTGCTTGTTCTTCCTCTTCATGCGTCCGCAGGGCCACGAGCGTCCGCCGCGCCGCATGCGTCGGCCGCGCCGCGAGTGCGAGTGAGATGCAGCGGCGAAGCCTTTGAGGTTCTGGAGCAGGGAAGATGGAAGCCTCTCTTTTTTAAGGGTGTGAATCTCGGCTCGGCTCCGCCGGGGAAATTTCCGGGCGAATTCGCCATATCCAAGAAGCAATACGTCCATTGGCTAGACGAAGTCTCGGAGCTTGGCGCGAACGCAATCCGCGTGTATACGCTTCATCCCCCGGCGTTGTACGAAGCCCTCCTCGAGCACAACGGGCGCGCCGATTCGCGGAAGATATGGCTCTTTCAAGGAGCATGGTTTGAATTGCCCGCGAGCCTCGACCTGTACGACGGTCCTTTCTCGGACGAGTTTCGGGCAGAGATTCGTTCGGTGGTGGATGCCCTGCACGGTTCCGTTTCGTTGCCGGAGCGGCGAGGGCACGCGTGGGGCGAGTATGCTGCGGACGTCTCGGATTGGGTGGCGGGTTACGTCCTCGGCCGGGAGTGCGAGCCTTACGCGGTGCTCAACACGGACAAGCTTCACTCGGACGTCGCGAGATTCAGCGGCAGGTGCCTCGGCGTCAAGAAAGGTAGTCCCACCGAGTGCTGGTTTGCCGGCATGTGTGACTTCCTCGCGACGTACGAACGTGACAAGTTCGGCTGGGAGCATCCCGTTTCGTTCACGAACTGGCCGACGCTCGATCCCATCAAGCACCCCACGGAGACAGAACGTGGGGGGGCGAGGGCGTATCACGACGAAGACGCGGCAAGCGTGGATCCGTCCGTCATTCGCCCGTCGAAGGAGTTTGAAGCGGGCTTCTTCGCCACCTTTCATGCCTACCCCTACTATCCCGATTTCATGAACCTTGATCCCGGCTACAGCACTTACGCAGACGAACACGGGTTCTGCAACTACGCAGGTTATCTGAGGGACTTGAAGGCGCACCTGCGAGGCATGCCGCTTCTCGTGGGAGAGACGGGGATTTCGACAAGCCGCGGCGTCGCACATTTTCAGCCGCAGGGTCTCAATCACGGTGGCGCGTCCGAGAAAGTGCAGGGCCTTCAGGACACAAGGCTGCTTGAGGACTGCTACAGAGAAGGCGCGGCGGGCGTGCTCGTCTTCGAGCTGTTTGACGAATGGTTCAAAGACAACTGGTTGGTGAAGGATTTCGAGGTTCCGGCGGATCGTGACATTCTGTGGCAGAACGTGCAGGACCCGGAGGAGTTCTTCGGTCTTCTGGCGGAGGAACCGGCGGTGCGGAATGAAGGCGCGCCCCAGGGAAAAGCCGAGCAGCGGCAGCAATCTGCGGTGGACGAGAAGCCCGTGCGGCAGTCGGATTCTTCCTTCGTCGACTGGTCAAGAGTGGAAGCCTTCTACGTGGATCGGGAGGGGGATTCCTTGTACCTCCCTTGCAGGGACTTGACGGAACTTCGCGTGAGTTCCGACTCGCGGTACATCTATCTCAGGATAGCGTTCTCGAGCCTGGACTGCGACCACGATGGTAAGGCTGACCTCGACAGTCTCGATTTGCTCGTAGGCTTTGACACAATTGACAGGCGGAGGGGCGACGCCAGGTTTCCCTTCGTCAGAAATGTGACTACCGAGGCTGGGATGGAATTCGTGTTGCATATCTCCGGCGCCGACTCTGCGGTCGTGCTCATCGATTCCGGGTACAATTTTTCGAGGTATAGTCGAGTGCCTTCGGACGGGGGATTCTCCACCTACCTGGCCCCCTTCAGATCAAAAGCCAACTCGGACGGGAAGTTCGAGCGCATGATAGTCGAGACGAATCGCGACCGGGTGGACGCCAATGGGAGAGTATATCCCGCGATTGATCTGGACGTGGGGAGGTTGGCGTCTGCAAAGGAGGCGGGACGCGCAGACGTGGCGGTGGGTGATTGGCGGATCCACACGGAGGAGAACTACATCGAGGCGCGGATTCCGTGGGCGATTCTGAACGTGACGGACCCTTCCTCCCGGCAGGTCCTCGATGACGTGGCCGGCACGCCTGAAATGGAAAGCTCAGAAACGGACGGGATAGTCCTGAGCGTGCTCTCGCTCGTCCCCGGGGAAGCCGAGTCGCAGGGCGCACCTACCGTAGAGCGCGAGGCGACGGGCGACCTGGTTTCCTGGGGCGCCCCCGGCGAATCGGCTGTAGCGTGCGACGCGATGCCCGAGGTTGTTGCCGGCGATGCCTCCGAAGGCGCCCCGGAAGGGACTCAGGGAGACGGAGGCTACAAATTCAGCCTCACCAACCTCAAGGCCTTTGTCTGGCAGAAGTGGGACACCGCGAGCTACGTGGAACGAAGAAAAGCGTCGTTCGAGATTCTCTCTTCCGGCTTTTCCTCATTGCCCGATTCGCCTCTCGCTTCCGTCCGAGCCAGAGTCGCTACGTGGCCTGACGACAAGGACGCCGCGATATCTGTGAGCTTCGACGACGGGACCGCCAACCAGGTGGACTACGCCTTGCCGATACTTGAAAGCCTCGGGATAAAGGCCACGTTTGGGCTTTGCGCGAGTTGGACCGGCGAGACTCGTAAGACGTTGGAACTGAGCAAGGGGTGCGTGCGAACGCAGCTTTCGATTGGAGATGCGAGGCGACTCGTTCGTCTTGATCACGAGATCGCATCACACGGTTTCCGGCACGTGTTTCTGGACACGTTGTCCGGTCTCGCGTTGGATCACGAGCTTAAGGACTCGAAGTCATTTCTCGAAAGGGCGCTGGGCGAAAACGTCTCAGTCCTGCACTATCCCTTTTCGCGGGTGAACGACAGAGTGAAGGAGGCGGCGCGGCGCGCGGGGTACACAGCCGCAAGAGGTCGGGGGCTAATCAATTCGGCCACGCCGGACGAGTTTCTTCTCCAGAGTGTGTCGATCGTCTCCGACACGCTTCCTTCTTCCGGCAGACTCGCGGAGCTGCTCACTGAGCTAAAGCGCAACAAGGGATGGCTCATCTTCACGTATCACAACGTGCTTCCTAGTGCGTCCCCGGAGGCCGGGTGCTACCGGAAGCTTTCCTCGGATGAACCCTACTACGTCACTCAGGCGGCGTTCAGAAGACAGATGGAAGAGCTGAAAGCAACCGGATTCTACATGGCGCGCGAGTCTGATGTGCTCAAATACATTAGGGCGAGAGACAACGTTAAGCTCATTGTCAGGGAAGAGAAGGACAAAGCAGTGATAAAGGTTCAAATGCTAAGTGCCGACATTAGTTATGAGAAGGGCATAAGCCTGATTCTTAACCTTCCCTGGGAAAAAGTGCGCGTCCAAGGGAGCTTGAGCGACTCGCACTACGCAGTCCACGGCGGCAGACTCGCCGTCAAGGCGGCTGTCGGAAGCGAAGTGACCGTGTATCGTGAAAACTGAGGGGGAAGCGCGAATGAAAGAACGTTGGAAGATCGTTTCCTGTATGTTGGCCGTGCTGGTGGCGATCTCTCTACTTGCGGCAGCGGCGGCGTTTGCCCGCGCGTATGAAGACCCGCGACTAGTCGAGGCCCGCACGCTCATCTATGACGGCAAGTACACCGAAGGGCTGGCCATTCTGGACAAGGTTCTCGAAGAGCAGCCTGGACACAGGGACGCCCTCTTTCTCAAGGCCCTGGCGTACGAGTGGCAGGGCCGGCTCGAGGAGGCGCTCACAGTATACAGGACCATAGTCTCGGTGCACGACGAGGACATCGACGCGTGGCTGGCAGTGGCAAAGCTCGAGGCGTGGCGGGAAAACTACGACGAGGCGATCTCGCTATACGGCACACTGATTTCCAAGTTCGGGCAAGAGCCACCCATCTTGATAGGACTCGCGAGAACTCTCAGTTGGGCCGACAGATTCGACGAGGCGCTTCAGTACTACGAAAGGGTTCTTCTTCAGGAGCCTGACAACGTCGAAGCGCTTGCCGGCAAGGCTCAGGTCCTAAGGTGGATGGGTGAGACGCACGAGGCAAGGAAGGTCATCCGCCAGGCGCAGCACCTCGATCCCGAGTTTCCGGACGTTCAGAAAGAGGGCCGTGAGATTGACCTCGCCCTGAGCCCCAGGGTCCTGACATCGTATTCTCAATCTCTCGAGAAAGATTATCTTCGCTCCGGAGACACGTACAACTACAACCTCGGCAACAGGACGTGGCGTTCCACCGTGACGTTTTCTCCGGACCTGATAGAGGACCTCGGCTTCAGCTTGTGGACCTCACGCGACTGGGAGCTGGACAAAACCCTGGACAAGCACAATTTTGAAATCACCTCGATCGGTTTCGCAGCCAATGTTGGCGTGAGACCCTGGGAGCCCGTGAAGGTCGGGGGCAATCTGAGGATCGCGCAATACGGGAATCACGATGCGAATGTTCTCTTTGCCCTTCTGCCCGAAGAAGAGAGAGAGGAGAACTTTGACGTGTGGGCCTCTGCTCAACTTGGGACTTGGGGGGCGAACGTTGGCGTTGGGACGTATCCTTTCTTCGAGAAGACGAGCACGCCCTTGCTGGACAAGCTCGAGATTGGAAGGCAGACGGTGACGCGAATCGGCGTAACCAAGAGTTTTTCACGAATCACGGAAGCCCAGCTCGGCTACGAAGCCGGAAGCTACAGTGACGGAAATGACAGGAACAGAGTGCACGGCTCCGTTCGAGTGTCTCCGTCGAGTGCGCCGTGGTTCTCCTTGCTCTACAACATTCACTACCAGGACTACAAGACGATTTCGAGGAACTACTTCACACCGCTCGACGAGTTGAACCAGGGACTCGAGGCCGGCGTGAGGAAGACCAGCCCCAAGGCCTTCTTCGGCGCCGGTCTCAGGTTTGGCTTTTCAAGCTCTGAGAACTTCGGCAATATTTTCTCCGTGGGGGCATCCGGATCCTTGTCCAGAACAGTGACTGACAGACTCAGATTCGAAGGCAACGGGTCGGTCTCGTACGACGACAACAAGTATTTGATGCACGCTTTCTACGTTGGGCTCGAACTGAGGCTTTGAGGGGAATCGACGTGACCATTCCGCTCGACATACTGTACTTCATTTTCCTCGGCCTTGTTTGTCTTGTAGTTTCCGCATGGCTGGCAGCCGGCCTGAACAGAGCCTTTACGATCTCCAAGAGAAGGAGAGAAGAGGCGTTGAGGGCCAGGTGCCGAGGACTCCTGCTCATACTCGCACGCCAGACGGGAGAGCCCGGGGCGCGCGTACTGGCTGAGATTGAAGATATACTGACTCCCGAGACGGCGGAGTACGTCGCCGTGTCTCTGCCCAGGCTCGAAGCACACCTGAGGTCAGAGCTCACAAAACTCTTTCAAGAGACGGGTCTCGTTCATCATTTCGTGCGTCAACTGAAGAGCCAGCGCAAGTGGAAGAGGGCAAGGGCGGCCAAAATTCTGGGCGAGCTGAGTCTTCCCGCGGCTTCCGCGGCTCTCTACAGAGCCCTCGACGACCCCGACCCGGACATCAGGAGCCTGGCGGCGAGAGGGCTCAGTAAGGTCAGACATCCCAGGGCACAGGCCGCCCTCATCGACATCCTCGGCAGACACGAGGAGCTGGTTTCCTCGCGTATCGCCGCCATGTTCATCGACGTCGGAACTCCGTCCGTGCCGCTCCTCGTGAAGAACATGCGGAACACCAACTGGCGGGCGCGATTCTGGACGGCCGAGATTCTGGGACAGGTTGCGGACAGACGAGCGGAAGGGGTGCTGGTTTCCGCGCTGAGCGATTCCTCCGCAGATGTGAGGGCAGCGGCGGCAAAGGCTCTGGGGAGAATCGGTAGCAAGAGCGCGGGTCTCGAGGTGATTCCTCTGCTCAAGGACCCGGCGTGGTTTGTGCGTTCGCACGCCGCCTGGACTCTGGGACAACTCGAAATGGTCGAGGCCATAGAAGAGCTGGTCGCCGCGTTGTGCGACAGGGCTTGGTGGGTAAGAAAAAGCTCGCTCGAGGCGTTGGCCAACATAGGGGAAGCGGCTCTTCCCGCTCTCATGGCCGGCCTGGAAGTGGACGACAGATTCGCGAGGGAAAGCGCCGCGGAGGCGCTTCAGAGGCTCGGGGTGGAGGTTCCATCCCGAGGTACGGAAGGTAATAGGGGGCGGCGATGACATACTTGCACCTGATGGCTCTGCAACAGGCGCTCTACGTCGCAAGCCTGATCATACTCATCTATTTTGCTGCACTTCAGCTCGTGCTGTTGACTCTGACTCTGGTCTCCTTTCTCGACATGAGGCGGAGACTGAGACAGAACTACTACACCGACTTTGAGTGCATGGCCAGGTCACACTTCACGATGCCCGTCTCGGTCGTCATCCCTGCACACAACGAGGCTTCGGTTATCGTCCAGTGCGTGCACTCGGTTTTGTCTCTGGACTATCCCGAGTTCGAGGTCCTGGTCGTGAACGACGGTTCGACGGACGACACTTTCGAGCTTCTCAGGGAAGAATTCAAGCTCGTCGAGCGTCGAGTCGTTTACAGAAAGAGCATCCCCACCGGCGAGATAGGTGCCATATACAAGTCAGTGACTAAGCCTAACCTCACGGTCGTGGACAAGGCCCACAGCGGAAAGAGCGACTCTCTCAACATCGGCATAAACCTTTCGCGCTACCATCTGTTTTGCAGCATAGACGCCGACTCCATCTTTCAATCGAACGCACTCTTGAGGATTGTGAGACCAATCCTGGAGAAGCCCGAGGAAGTTGTCGCCGTCGGCGGGCAGGTGCGCGTGGCGAACGGCTGCGTGGTGGAAGACGGGCGGGTGGTCACGCCGAGGATTCCGCGACGACTGATCGCGGCGTTCCAGGTGATCGAATACCTGAGAGCGTTCGTCGCGAGCAGAATCGGCCTCAGCCGGATAAACAATCTCCTAATACTCTCGGGCGTGTTCGCGCTCTTCAAGAAGGACGTCGTGATCGAAGTGGGGGGCTACAAGCCGGAGACCGTCACCGAAGACATGGAGCTCGTGGTGAGGCTTCACAGACATCTGAGGAGAAAGAAAGAGCCCTATCGGGTGGTGTTTCTTCCCGACCCGATATGCTGGACGGAAGTCCCTGTTTCCGTGGGCAATCTTTCCCGCCAGAGGAACAGGTGGCACAGGGGTCTCATTCAATCTCTCACCCGCAACATGGGGATGCTCTTCAATCCGAGGTACGGAAGCGTCGGC